>NZ_JBFAPH010000570.1:0-2226 GCF_040675635.1 Streptomyces sp. NPDC049577 | reverse complement strand
ACGCCGCCCAGGGTCGGGCCGACGACGGTGGTGACGCCGAAGACCGCGCCCAGCGCGCCCTGGTCGGGGCGGCGGTGGCGCAGCGGGATGAATTCGGCGATCTGGGCCCTGGCGGGGCCCGGCGGGCCGCGGCCGGCGCGGCCGGGGCCACCGGCACCGCGACCCCGGAACCGGCCGA
Source organism: Streptomyces sp. NPDC049577 (assembly GCF_040675635.1). Taxonomy (NCBI): domain Bacteria; kingdom Bacillati; phylum Actinomycetota; class Actinomycetes; order Kitasatosporales; family Streptomycetaceae; genus Streptomyces; species Streptomyces sp. NPDC049577. Next base: position 2,048 of record NZ_JBFAPH010000570.1, on the reverse strand, counting down.
ACCGGCTGAACCGGCCGAATCCGCCGACCCCCCTGAACCGGTCGAACCGGTCGTGCGCGCCGACACCGGCGGCCCCTCTTCCGACCTCTTCCGCCAGTACCTCCGCGAGATCGGCCGGATCCCGCTGCTCACCGCGGCCGAGGAGGTCGAGCTGGCCCGCCGGGTCGAGGCGGGCCTGTTCGCGGAGGAGAAGCTGCTCAACACCCCCGACCTCGACACCCGGCTCGCCCTCGACCTCGATCAGCTGGTGGTCCTCGGCCGGATGGCCAAACGCCGTCTGATCGAGGCGAACCTGCGGCTCGTCGTGTCCGTCGCCAAGCGCTACATCGGCCGCGGGCTGACCATGCTCGACCTGGTCCAGGAGGGAAACCTGGGGCTGATCAGGGCGGTCGAGAAGTTCGACTACGCGCGTGGCTACAAGTTCTCGACCTACGCGACGTGGTGGATCCGCCAGGCGATGTCCCGGGCGCTGGCCGACCAGGCCCGCACGATAAGGGTCCCGGTGCATGTGGTGGAGCTGATCAACCGCGTGGTGCGGGTGCAGCGCCGGATGCTCCAGGAGCGCGGCTACGAGCCCAGCGCCGAGGAGGTCGCGGTCCAGCTCGACCTGTCGCAGGAGCGGGTCAGTGAGGTGCTGCGGCTGGCCCAGGAGCCGGTGTCGCTGCACGCGCCCGTCGGCGAGGAGGAGGACGTCGCCCTCGGCGACCTCATCGAGGACGGCGACGCGGCCTCCCCCGTCGAATCGGCCGCCTTCCTGCTGCTGCGCGAGCACCTGGAGGCCGTGCTGTCCACGCTCGGGGAGCGCGAGCGCAAGGTCGTCCAGCTGCGCTACGGGCTGGTCGACGGCCGCCCGCGCACCCTGGAGGAGATCGGCCGGATCTTCGGGGTCACCCGCGAACGGATCCGGCAGATCGAGTCCAAGACCCTCAACAAGCTCCGCGACCACGCCTTCGCGGACCAGCTGCGCGGCTATCTGGACTGAGGCGCGTCAGGAGGGCGGCGCGAACGCGCCGGGGTGGGTCTGCTCGCGGACGGTGACGAACTGCTGCCGGGCCGCCTGCCCGGCCGCCAGCTCCTCCCCCGGTTCCAGGACCTGCCCGGCGACGGACGGCCAGTGCGGGGGCGTGTGCGGCGCCAGGACGCCCTGGTGCACGCCCAGTGCCCAGGCCGCCTGCCGCGCCGCGCCCAGCGCCGCGTAGTCGGCGGGCTGCGGCACGACGACCTGCGCGCCGAACAGCGAGGGCGCCAGCGCCTGCACGGCCGGCAGCTCGGCCGCCGCACCCAGCAGGAACACCCGGCGCACCTCGACTCCGCGTCCGCGCAGGACGTCCAGCGCGTCCGTGAGCCCGCACAGCATGCCCTCGAACGCCGCCCGCGCCAGGTGCTCGGGCTTCATGCTCTCCCGGCGCAGCCCGGTCAGGGTGCCGGCGGCCTGCGGCAGGTGCGGGGTGCGCTCGCCCTCCAGGTACGGCAGCAGCACCAGCCCGCAGGCGCCCGGCGTGGAGCGCAGGGCCAGCTCGGAGAGGCCGGGCAGATCGGTGCCGAGCAGTTCGGCCGTACCGCGCAGGACGCGCCCCGCGTTGAGCGTGTGCACGACGGGCAGATGCATGCCGGTCGCGTCGGCGAAGGACGTGATGGTCCCGCTCGGGTCGCTGAGCGCCGTGTGGTGCACGGCGAAGACCGAGCCGGAGGCGCCCAGCGAGATCACCGCGTCGCCGGGGCCGACGCCCAGCCCGAAGGCCGCGGCCATCGTCTCGCCCGTGCCCGCGGAGATCAGCAGGCCCTCGGGGGTGTGCCCGGCGGGCTCGGCCGGCCCGAGGACGTCGGGGACCGCCGCCTGCCGGCCCAGCGCCAGCTCGAGGAGGTCCGGCCGCCAGGCGCCGGTCGCCGCCGACCAGAAGCCGGTCCCGGAGGCGTCCCCCCGGTCCGTGGTGCGCCGCGCGGGGCGGCCGAGCCGCCGAACGCGCCGAAGTAGCCGGACGCGTTCGGCACCAGACCCTCGGGGTCGGGAACGAAGAATTCGGAGGACACGGACGTATCTCCTCGAT
>NZ_JBFAPH010000569.1:0-2230 GCF_040675635.1 Streptomyces sp. NPDC049577 | reverse complement strand
CGACGCCCTCGGCGCCCAGGCGCAGCAGCCGCAGCGGGCCGGGCACCGGTGCCTTGGCGGCGCCGACGGCGCGTACCGGCCGCAGGAAGGGGTCGTCCGCGTCGATCCGGCGGTGGCAGACCGGGCAGCCCGCATAGTCGGCTCCGTCCCAGCACAGCCGGCACACCAGATGCGCGCAGGGCGAGACGGGGAACACCGTGCGCGCCTCGCCGCACAGCACGCAGGGCTGGTCCGGCTGCTGCAGCAGGAAGGCGAAGACCCGGTCCACGTACAGCGCCTCGGTGTCCCGCGGCACGATGCGCGGAAAGCGCCGGAAGAGCGGGATGTGGGTGCGGTGGGAGCCGAGCAGCTCGTCGGCCAGCCCGACCAGGCGGGCGTGCGCGGCCGCCAGTTCCCCGGGCGCGAGCGCGCCGAGCGCCGCGTGCAGGGCCGGGGTGAGAACGTGACCGCGGCCGAGCAGTTCGGCCTCGAGCCGGCGCAGTGCCGGGCCTGTTCCGCCGCCGGACGCGGACACCTCGTCCACGTACACGGTCTGGATACGGCGCAGCAGTACGGACTCGGCAGCGAGCAACAGGGATTCCCCTCCATGACGACCCGGGACAGACAGAAGAACGGGGGCGGAGAGTGGGCGCGCTGGGTCTTTTCGGAGAAGGTGAGAAGGATGCGCGCCGGGGAGCCGCCCCCGTTGCCCTTGATCCCATCACAGGCGCTCGCGCGTGCCAAACGATTTAACGGCGGGGTGCCGGTCAGCCACCCAGCGGACCGCCGACCGCGGTCGCCGGCAGCCGGTCGGCGCCGTGCGGGACGGATGGTGTGTCCACGGGCTTGCCGTGGTCCGTCAGGTCCATCGTGGCCGTGACCCCTGTGCCGGCCATGTTGCACAGGAGGCGGGTGCGGACGATGCGCCCGTGCCGGTCGACCCACACGTCCGCGAAGGCGGGAATCTCGCCGCCGAGCAACGGCAGCATCTCGTTGAACTTGGCCCGCTTGTCCTCGGCCATCCGGAGCAGGAGCGTCTCGGTGTCCAGCTTGCCGTGGTAGCGCACGGTCGGTGCGCCGTTGACCGTCTCCTCACCGGCCTTGACTGCCGCGCGCATCCGCGACACCTGGTTCAGGACGTGCTCGGGGTCGTTCACGGGTGCGCGCAGCACGTAGTGGGACACGGCCTCGTCGCGGCGGATCGACCGCCACGCGGTGTCGCCGGTGGTCTCCTGGGGCATCCGGATGTAGACCGTGCCGTCGGCGAAGACCTCGTCGAGACGGGCGGCCGAGTCGGCCGTGCTGCCGGCGGTGCTTCCGGCCGTGCTGAGGCCGGCTGTGAGGCCGCCCTTGTCGCCCGCCATGTCGAAGCCGCCCTTGACGGAGATGGTGAAGGACTGGCCGTCGCCGCCGTCGACCTTGATCTGTTCCTGGATCCGGGCGGTGCTCTTCACCGTCGTGGCGACGGCGGCCCGCACCGCGGCACTCTGATCGGCCGACGCACCGGACGGGGTGGCGCCTTCCTTCGCGGACTGCTGCGGCTTCTTCTCCGCGTGCGCGGAACACGCCGCACACAGCAGGACGACGGCGCCGACGAGGGCGACGGAACGTCGCATGGATTGCCCCCCAGAGGTTCAGGACGGGGCGACACCGACATGCCCCGCATTTCGAACATGGATCCTATCGCCCTCAATCGGGGTGAACGCGCACACGCGGATGAAGCGGCAGCGAGGGGAAGGCCCCATGGGGCGTGCGGATGCGATCGCGTGCGCGAACGAGGCAATCCCCCGTAAGGGTGAGCAGCCCCTGGCGGGTGATTCGAAAATGGCGCCACACCATCGGAGTCCAAGTCCTCCTTGGGCAGCGGACGGCGATCGAAACTTCGTCTCCCCGTTCGCCCGGCCGGCTCCGTGACGGCTCTCTGATCAGCCGCGTTGTCCCAGTCGTCCGCACCGGCTGCTCGCCCACGGAGGCACCATGAATCCCGCGCGCCACACTCTCGCCCCCTGTGCCGTTTTCGAACTCTTCCCGCCCTGCGACCGTGCGGCCCATGTCGATGTGGTTGACGGTTTCTTCGTCTGCGTTTTCGAGGCGCCGCTGCAGTCGGCCGGGCGATGGGCATGACCGGCGGCACGTTGCCCCCGGGCCCGGGGGAAGGGCCCGATCGGTGACCGGCGATGTCGAGGGCGCTCGCGCCAATGTGATCGTCCTGCTCCAGCGGTGGACCGACGGCCGGGTCCTGGCCGTCCGG
>NZ_JBFAPH010000568.1:0-2232 GCF_040675635.1 Streptomyces sp. NPDC049577 | reverse complement strand
AGCCGTCGTATGTCTTCAGCGTCGTCTGCAGGCCCTTGACGATCTCGTGCTGGGACTGCTTCATGTGGATCTCGTAGACGTCCCGGGAGGCCGGAGAACACCGGCCGGCACCAGCAGCCGATCGCCGTACACACCCTCCGAGCTCATCTCCCCGACGCCCGCTGTCAGCACCGCGTCCCCCACCGCGAAACCACTCACCCCCGCGCCGACCGCCAGCACCTCCCCGGCCGCCTCATAACCGACCCGCGAACCCGGCAACGTCGGCTGGTAGTAATAACCCCCCGAGCGGAACAACGCCTCCGCACGATTCAGCCCCAGCGCATCCACCCGCACCAGCACCTCACCAGGCCCAGGCTCGCCCAGATCCACCTCCTCGATCCGCAGCACCTCGGGCCCACCGAGCTCGTCGAACACCACACGCTTCGCCATCGCCGAACACCCTCCATCAGTTGAGTAACGGGGCGTCAGATACGCGCCCCGCCCGCTGACCCCAACCGTAGGAAGATCAACACCGGCCGCCCATGCCACAGCGTCTCGCGATCATGTGCGCACGTCTCCACGACTACGCTCACCCGCATGGACGTACTCAGTGACGCGATCACCGCCATGCGCACCGGACGCCCCCACGCCGCCCGCAAACACCACCACGGCACCTGGGGCCTGCACTTCCCCGCCACCGCCGGCGTCGGCTTCCACGCCGTCCTCCACGGCACCTGCTGGGTACTCCCCGAAGACAACACCCCACCGATCCGGCTCGACACCGGCGACCTCGCCTTCGTCCACGGCATCGCACACGGCCTCGCCGACCACCCCACCACCCCACTCACCAAGGTCACCCAGAACCCCGACGGCTCCTGGCACCCCGGCCCACCCACCCACACCGACGGAACCCCCGGCACCCAACTGCTCTGCGGCGCCTACCGCCTCAACCGCTCCCGCCCCCACCCCCTCCTCACCTGCCTCCCCACCGTCATCCGCCTCCCCACCCAAGGCCACCCCCTCGGCGCCGTCATCGACCTCCTCCGCGCCGAAACCGCAGACCCCAGACCCGGCGCGGCCGCCGCCACCAGCGCCCTCCTCGACACCACCCTCCTCTACATCCTCCGGGCCTGGTACGACGGCCACGCCCGAGCCACCACCGGCTGGGCCGCAGCCCTGAACGACCCCGCCATCGGCCAGGCCCTCAGCGCCATCCACCACAACCCCGCCCACCCCTGGACCGTCGAAGAACTCGGCACCGTCGCCGGCCTCTCACGCGCAGCCTTCGCCAAACGCTTCACCGCACTCGTCGGCGAACCACCACTGGCCTACCTGACCTGGTGGCGCCTCACCCTCGCCGGCCGCCTCCTCCGCGAAGGCGACCAGCCACTGCGAGCCATAGCCCAACGCACCGGCTACACATCGGAATTCGCCTTCGCCAAAGCCTTCAAGAGGGAATACGGCACAGCCCCGGGCCGCTACCGCACCCAACAGACCGCCGCACTCTGACAGCCGGCTTCACAATGAGCTGCGCCCGAAGCCAGGGAGCGTGCAGCTCCGCCACTGCCGCAGCATGCCCGCGTCTGCACACCGCCCTCCCGAACAAGCCGCCCCGCACCGGCCCCCACCAGGCCCTCCTCGAACCGGCCCGCAGCCTCACCCGCCTCAGGCACCCGCGTGCCCCCGCAACCTACGCGTAACGCTCGAACAGAGCCGCGATGTACTCCTCAAGCCTGCCGGCGAGAACCGAAGGAGTCAGGTCTGTACGACCCAGCTCGCGCCAGGGAACAGCCACCTTCTCGGCGTCGGGCGCAAAGGCCAGGGCATCGATGAGCCGCCAGTACAGATGCGCAGCGCGCTGCTCGGCGACCTGCCCTCCCTCGGCCAGATACCGGTCCACGAAACTCATCCCCAGCGGAACACCGTGGAGCAGAGCCAACGCCGTCGAGCAATGGGCCACATCAAGATCAGCCGGTCCCCACGAGGTCTCCACCCAGTCGACGACCCCGCTGATACGGATACCGTCCCCTTCACCATCGAAGAGGACATTGCCCGGATGAAAGTCCCGGTGCAGGAAACACGACCGATGAGCGGGGGGATCCTGCCGGATGACGTCAACAGCCCGCTGCCACAGCTCCGGCCGCCCCGTGGACTCAGGCAGCGCCACCCGCTCCGGGTCGGGGAACAGCCCCAGCCCGTCGGCCAGTTCGTAGGCCCGCGCGAGGTGCGGCAGCGAACGCGCGGCGTGCAGGC
>NZ_JBFAPH010000567.1:0-2251 GCF_040675635.1 Streptomyces sp. NPDC049577 | reverse complement strand
CGCAGCGCGTCCGCGTTCGGCGGCGTCCGCTCCTGCGATGCCCGCAGAGCCGCCGGCACGCGCTGCTCCGCCGCCAGGGCCGGCATGGCCACGAACCGCCCGGACGCGAACTGCCGGTGCAGTGTGCCGGAGAGGTCCACGGTCAGCTCCAGGTCCACCTCGGGATGGTCGCGCCGGAAGCCCTCCAGGATCTCGGGCAGCCGGGTCAGGACGAAGTCCTCCGACGCGCCGAACCGCAGCCGGCCGCGCAACCGGGTGCCCGCGAACCAGCTCGCGGCCCGCTCGTTCGCCTCCAGGATCGTCCGGGCGAAGCCGAGCATCGCCTCCCCGTCCTCGGTCAGCATCACGCTGTGCGTGTCCCGCGCGAACAACTGGCGTCCGGCCGCCGCCTCCAGCCTGCGTATCTGCTGGCTGACCGTCGACTGCCGCACCCCCAGCCGGCCCGCGGCCTGGGTGAAGCTCAGGGTCTGCGCGACGGTGAGGAACGTCCGCAGCTGCGTCGGATCGAACATGGTCGCAGATTAGCCATGGCCCGCTCATCGCCGTTCGTGATGACAGTGACAGCGGTGACCGGGGTTCCCGATGGGCGCGCGGCTCGGCAGGGTGGACGCCATGCGCCGTCCGTTCGCCTTCTCCCATGGCCTTGTCGACCCCTATGTCGCCGCGCTCCTCGGCACCGTGCTGCTCGCCGTCCTGCTGCCCGCCCGCGGGCAGGCCGCGGGCGTCCTCGACGGTGTCTCGACGGCGGCGGTCGCCCTGCTCTTCTTCCTCTACGGCGCCCGGCTCTCCACCCGTGAGGCGATGGACGGACTGCGCCACTGGCGACTGCACCTCACCGTGCTGAGCTGCACCTTCGTCGTCTTCCCGCTGCTCGGCCTCGCCGCCTACGGGCTGGTGCCGTACGTGCTCACCACCCCGCTGCACACCGGGCTGCTCTTCCTGTGCCTGGTGCCGTCGACCATCCAGTCCTCCATCACCTTCACCTCCGTCGCCCGCGGCAACGTGGCCGCCGCGATCTGCGCGGGCTCCTTCTCCAGCCTGGTCGGCGTCGTCCTCACCCCGCTGCTCGCCGCCCTGCTGCTCGACGGCGCGGGGGCCGGGCTCTCGCTCGACTCGCTGCTGTCGGTCGTCCTGCGGCTGCTGGTGCCGTTCGCGGCCGGCCAGCTGCTGCGCCGCTGGATCGGCGGCTTCGTCGGCCGGCACAGGAAGGCGCTCTCCTACGCCGACCGGGGCTCGATCCTCCTCGTCGTCTACACGGCCTTCAGCGCGGGCGTGGTGCGGGGCATCTGGCACCAGGTCACCCCCTGGCGGCTGCTGGCGCTCGTGGCGGTCGAGGGGGTGCTGCTGGCGGTGATGCTCACCCTCACCGGCCTGGGCACGCGCCGGCTCGGCTTCGGGCGTGCGGACCGCGTGGCGATCACCTTCGCCGGCTCCAAGAAGAGCCTGGCGGCCGGGCTGCCCATGGCGACCGTGCTGTTCGGGGGCGAGGCGGGGATGATGGTGCTGCCGCTGATGCTCTTCCACCAGCTCCAGCTGATGGTCTGCGCGGTCCTGGCGAAACGGTTCGGACGGCAGACGGAGGAGGCTCCTTCCCTCGCGGGCGGACCGGACGGCGGGCGGGGCCCTCAGACGACCGACCCGGTGGCCGACCCGGTGGCCGACCCGGTGGCGTGCGTGCCGTCCAGCGGCAGCCACAGCACGACCTCCCGGGTGCCCGGGCCCGATGCCGGCGCCGGGGCCGCGAGCTCGTCGTCCGGCAGGGCACCACGGTAGACCCGGACGTCGTCCAGATCGCCCGTCAGAAAACCCCGGCCGTCCGGCCTCTGCCCCAGATGCACCCCGAACGTCGAGGTCCGGCTGACCGTTCCGGGCACGTCCGGCCCGGAAGCCGACACGCCGTCGACCGTGAGGACCAGGCGCCCGGCCGCACGGCGCAGGGCGAGCCGGTGCCACTGCCCGTCCGCGTACGCGCCGGCCGAGGCCACCGTCGCTGTCCGCGCCGGGCCCGTACCGGATACCGCCGTGAGCCGGCCCGTGACCCGGCCGGCCGCCGGCTCGCCGGCCACCACCACCTGCGGCGCCCCGCCCACACCCCCCATCCACAGGAACGGCTGCTCGCCACCCCCGGCACCCCGGCGCCCGTAGCGGAACCACAGCACCACCGTGAAGTCCCCGCTGCCCAGCGGCAATGAGGTGCGGTAGGGCAGCCGGACGGCGTCGTCCCTGCCGTCGAACGACAGGGCGCCGCCGA
>NZ_JBFAPH010000566.1:0-2263 GCF_040675635.1 Streptomyces sp. NPDC049577 | reverse complement strand
GGATGTGCCCGGCGGCGGGCATGCGGCGCCACGCCCGGACACGGTCGACGGACACCGGGAGGAAGAGAACGCCGTCGGCCGTGACGTCCTCCAGCAGCACGGCCCCCGCCTGCAGGGCGCCGTCCAGCAGCGCGGGATGGGCCTCGTGGCCCTCCGGGTCGCAGGTGGCCGCGTAGTCCGCCAGCACCTCGCCCTCACCGACGCGCAGCTCGCGCAGGACCTGGAAGGCGGGGCCGTAGGCCAGGCCCGTGCGCCGGGTGAGGCGGTAGTGCTCCTCGCCGGTCCGGCGGCCGGGGAGTCCGGCGATCACCTCGTCGAGGTCGGTGAGTTCGGGCACGGGCGCCAGGAGGCGGCGCAGCCGGCCGCGGGCGTGCTGCCGCCAGGAGCCGTCCTTCCCGGCCCGCGCGGCGATGTGCACGATCCCGTCGTCGGGCGTCAGGGCCGTCTGCAGATCCAGCCGGCTGTCGTGGTCGTCGAAGGGCAGCGTCAGGGCCGCGGGGATCGTGAGATGGGTGATCTCGACGGCCGAGTCCAGGACGCGCCGTCCGGCGGAGAGCATCATGTCGACGTAGCCGGAGGCGGGCATCACCACCGCCCCGCCCACCTCGTGGCCGGCCAGCCACGGCACGCGCCCCGGGTCGAACGGCCCGTGCCAGACGGGATCCGCCACGGCCGCCCGCTCACCGAGCAGCGGATGGTCGACGGTCCCGTCGCCGCAGCCGCCCGCCCACGCCGCCGGGTCGCCGTTCCAGTGCGGTTCGCGCTGCCACGGATAGGCCGGCAGGTCCACCACCCGCCCGGGACGCGGGAAGAAGACCGAGGAGTCGTGCCGGGCCCCGCCCGCCAGCAGCCGCGCCACGGCGGTGGCCAGCGCCTCGCCCTCCGGTGCGTCGTGCGTCAGGGTGGGCACCACCAGGGCCGGCGGCCGCGCGGCTCCCGTCAGCCGCCGCAGATAGCCGCACAGCACGGGGCGCGGGCCGATCTCCACGTACACGTCGCAGCCCAGCTCCGTCAGCTGCTCGACAGCAGGGGCGAACAGCACCGGGCGGCGCAGGTTCTCCCACCAGTAGCGGGCGTCGAGCTCCGGCCCGGTCAGCACGGTCCCCGTCGTCGCCGACGCGTACGGCACGGCCGCCCGGCGCGGCTTGAGGCTGGCCAGCCCGGTCAGCAGATCGTCCTCCAGGCCGTCCATGGCCCGGCTGTGGAAGGCGTAGTCGAGATCCAGCCGGTGGAAGAAGACGCCGTGCTCGCGGCAGTGGTCGCCCAGCCGGTCGAGCGCCGCCCGGTCACCGCTGACCGTCACGTCCCGGCCGCTGTTGACGCCCCCGATCTCCAGCCGCCCGTCGTAGGGGGCCAGCAGGGCCCGCGCCCGGGAGACGTCCGTGCCGAGCGCGGCCATGCCCCCGGACCCGGCGGTGGTGGCCTGTGCCCGGGAGCGCACCACGACCACGCGCGCCGCCGACGCCAGATCCAGCGCGCCGGCCGCCCAGGCCGCGGCCATCTCGCCCGAACTGTGGCCGGTCACCGCCGCCGGCTCGACTCCCCGCGCACGCAGGGCGGCCACCACGCCCACCTGCACGGCGAACAGCAGCGGTTGCGCCACGTCCGTGGTGTCCGGCCGCCGGCGCTCCGCCGGCGCGGCCAGTTCCTCCGCCACCGACCAGCCCAGCAGCGGGCGCAGGGCCTCGTCCGCCTCGCCCACCGCCTGCCGGAAGCACGGATCCTCCGCCAGCAGGCCGGCCCCCATCCCCGCCCACTGCGAGCCGTTGCCGGAGAAGACGAACGCGACCTTGCCGCGCTCCACGCCCGTGGCCGCGGCACCGGCCCCCGGCAGTTCCCCCTCGGCCAGCCGGCGCAGCCGCGCGGCCGCCGTCGCCGGGTCCTCCGCCAGCACGGCGATCCGCTCCTCGTGCGCGGCACGCCGCCGGCAGGCGGTGTACGCCAGGTCGTAGAACTCCCCGGGCGCGCAGCCGTCGAGCCGGCCGGCCATCCGCCGCGCCGCCTCCGCGACGGCGCCCGGCGTCCGGGCCGAGACGACGACCGGCAGCGGTCCGGCGGGCGCGGGGGGCTCCGGCGCGCCGTCCGGGCCGGGCGCGGCGAGGACGACGTGCGCGTTGGCGCCGCCGAAGCCGAACGAGTTCACCCCGGCCACGGCGCGGCCGCCCGGGAGGGGTCCCGGCGGGAGCTCCCGCGTCGCCGGTGCCCGGCCCAGGGCGTCGGCGTCGCGGCCGGGGGTGAGGGGCGGCGCGCCGAGGTGCGCGGG
>NZ_JBFAPH010000565.1:0-2284 GCF_040675635.1 Streptomyces sp. NPDC049577 | reverse complement strand
CCGCCGCCGCGCCCGCGCGGGCGGGTCCGGTGGTGCTTCCGCCGGGCCCGTGCCCGCCCCGGCTCCGGCCGCGCACGGCCGGCACAAGAAGGTGGGGCACCTCCAGGAAGAGGTCCGCACCCGCAGCCCGCACCGCCTGGGAAGGCTGCTGCTCGGCGCGATCCTGCTCGCCCTCATCGGCGTCGTGGTGTACGCCCTGCTGTTCATGCCGCGCGCCGAGGAGAGCGCGGGCCAGGCGCCGGCGGACCGTACGGGCACGACCGGAGCGGTCGGCGCCGGCCCCGCCTCCTCACCGGACCAGAGCACCGCCGGGCGGGCCGACCGGTCCGCCCCGACCTCCCAGGAGGCCCGGGCGACCGGCCCCGGCACCCTGGCCAAGGGGGTCACCGTCCGCGACGACCCCCAGGGCTTCTCGGTCGCCGTCCCCGACGACTGGCAGCGGCGCGGCGAGAACGAACGCGGCCAGGTGGTCTACGTACGCGGCGACTACGAACTCCTCGTCGTCCCCGGCCGGGACAAGGTGTCCGAGTTCGGCGCCGACCCCATGGCCTACCAGCAGGAGAAGGAGCCCGAACTGGCCCCGTACCGGGCCTCCACCTGGTCGGGCGCCTCCGGCCTGCGCCGCAGCGACGTCGGCCGCACGGCGACCGCGGAGGGCACCTTCAACTGGAACGACAGCAGCGGCCGCCAGGTCTACGTACGCAACGCCGCCATGATCCAGGGCGACCGCTACCACCTGCTCCAGGTCATCGGTCCGATGGACGAGCAGCGCTCGGTCGACGCCTTCTTCGAGCAGGCCATGGCCACTTACCGGGTGCGTGACTGAGCGGTGGGGGAGCCTCCGGGGCCTGCTGGACCGCGGGAGTAGCGTTCGCGCAGCTGCTGCTTGAGGACCTTGTGGAGCGTGGTGTCACGCGGCAACGCGTCCACGAGCTCCAGTTGCTCGGGCAGCTTGTGCACGGACAGGCCCGCCTCCCGCAGATGAGCCGTGACCTCCCCGAGCGTCAGCGGTACGGCCCCGGCCGTGAGCTGCACGACCGCGCAGACCCGTTCTCCCCGCGCCGCGTCGGGCAGCCCGATGACGGCCACGTCCGCCACGGCCGGGTGCGTGTGCAGCAGCTGCTCGATCTCCTGCGCCGAGACGTTCTCGCCCTTGCGGATGATGACGTCCTTGGCCCGCCCGGTGAGCACGAGGTAACCGTCCTCGGTGAGGTGCCCGAGGTCGCCGGTGCGGAGGAAGCCGTCGGCGTCGAAGGCCCCGGCGGTCCGCTCGGGGTCCAGATAGCCGCGGCAGACGGCCTCGCCGCGCAGCAGGATCTCTCCGTCCTCACCGGTCGGCAGGGGCGAACCGCCGGGCCCGGTGACGCGGATCTCCATGCCGGGGGCCGGTCGGCCCTCCGTGTGGGCGAGCTTCTGCGGCGGGTCGTTCCGGGCCCCCATGGTGATGACCGGGGCCTCGGTCATGCCGTAGCCGTGGGCCAGCCGGCACCCCAGCTCGCGGACCACCTCGTGGTACAGGCTCGGCGGCTTCGGCGCGCCGCCGCCCGCCAGCAGCCGCAGGGAGGGAAGGAGCGTGCGCCCCGGTTCCTTGCGCTGCTCGGCGAGGAACATGGAGTAGAAGGCGGTGGAGCCACCCGCGACCGTGACGCCGTGCCGGCGGTAGACGCCGAGCGAACCGGGCAGCGCGAAGTGTTCCAGCAGTACGGCCGGGAAACCGCACAGGAGCAGCATGACCGTGTAGACGGGACCGGCGACGTGCGCGTACGGGAAGGCCATGGAACCGACGTCCCGCGAGGTGAGCGCGAGCGCCTCCGCGAGGTGCGCGCCGGAGGCGATGAGCGAGCGGTCGGTGTGCAGTACCCCTTTGGGCTCGGCGGTCGTGCCGGAGGTCCAGTGGACCCAGCGGACCTCGGCGCCGTCCGGTGCCGGTGCCGGTGCCGGTGCCGGTGCCGGTGCCGGCGGGGGCGGGGGCGAGGGCATGGGCGGGCGCGGGGGCGGGAGGACAGCTGGGTCGGCCTCCGGGAGGGTGCCGCACGCCGTGAGCACCAGGGGCGGGGCGGCGAGCGACTGCGCGAGCCGGTGGGCCATGGCGGCGTGGTCGAACCCGCGCCAGACACCCGGGACGGCGAAGAACCCCGCTCCGGTCGCCCGCAGCGCATGGCCGGCCTCGCGGTCGCGGTAGGACGGGGCCCCGGACCCGCCCGACCCGCCGCCCGAGCCGGCCGCGTACATCGCCGAATTGATCCCGATGATCTCGCCGTTCATGTTGATCAGGGCGCCGCCG
>NZ_JBFAPH010000564.1:0-2303 GCF_040675635.1 Streptomyces sp. NPDC049577 | reverse complement strand
GCGGTCCTCACGTGCCTGACGCAGCAGACCCCGTAACCGATGTGACCGACCCGTCACCGCCCGGGCCCGGACCCGGGCGGTCGCGGCGTCCGCCCCGGCGAGGATCGTCGCCCGGGGCGCCGCCAAGGCCGTGCAGCACAGGCCGACCCCCGCCGCGCCGTTCTTCTTCCTGTCCGGGATCCTGCCGTCCGGCCAGATGTACGTCTACATGCCCAACGGGAAGGGCGGCTTCGACGACCGCTCGGGCGCGTACATGTGGCAGCACTTCAAGTACGGGATCTCGGTCGACCCCGACCTGACCGGCTACCAGGACGGCGCGTACCACGTCATGGACGACGGCACGCTGAACCTGTGGCGCGGCGGGAAGCTCAAGAAGGTGGCCACCGGCTGGCGCGGGTACGACGTCGTCTTCTCGCCCGGCACCCTGGCCCGCGCCGCCCATCCCGACCTGCTGGCCCGCGACCGGCAGGGCGTCCTCTGGCGCTTCCGGACCAAGGCGGACGGCTCCCTGGCGCCGCGCGTCGAGGTCGGCACCGGCTGGAACCAGTACACGCAGATCACCGGTCTCGGCGACCTGAGCGGCGACGGCAAGCCGGACGTCGTCGCCCGCGACAAGCAGGGTGTCCTCTGGCTGTACAAGGGCACGGGCGACGCGCGCAAGCCGTTCGCCTCCCGGGTCCGGGTCGGCGGTGGCTGGAACCGGTTCAACAAGCTGGTGGCCACGGGTGACGTCGACGGCGACGGCCACAGCGACCTGCTCGCCCGCGACCCCAAGGGCGACCTGTGGCTGTACAAGGGCACGGGCAAGGCCTCGTCGCCCTTCAGGACCCCGGTCAGGATCGGCAGCGGCTTCAACCAGTACCGCGAGCTCTTCTGACCCCGTGACGGGCGGTCATGACCGCCCCGCTACGCGAAAGGGGCGCCCCGGCTCGGGGCGCCCCTTCTCATCCGGCCGGACGGCCACTGCGCGGAGGCTGTGGGATTTGAACCCACGGTGACATCGCTGCCACGACGGTTTTCAAGACCGTTCCCTTCGGCCGCTCGGGCAAGCCTCCCCGCGCCGCGCTCAGCTGCGGCAACGCGGGGACAGCCTACCGGGTGCGGGGTTCGGCCGAGGAGTCCCGGCCGGGCACCGGAGTTCGGTCAGTTGTCGCCGCGGCGCTCGCCCAGGACGAGGTCGACCGTGGACTGCTTGCCGTCGCGCAGATATGTGAGGGTGACCTTGTCGCCGGGGCGGTGCGTCCAGATCTCGCTGATCAGGGTGGGGCCGCTGTCGATCTTCTGGTCGTCGAGCTTGACGATCACGTCGCCCGGCTTGAGGCCGGCCTTGTCGGCCGGGCCGCCCGGGGTGACGGCCGGGGAGCCGTTGGCGCCGGTCGGGGCGATCTTGGCGCCGTTGCCGGCGTCCTTCATGTTGACCGTGGCGGAGATGACCGGGTAGATCGGCGTCCGGTTCTTGATCAGCTGCTCGGCGACGTTCTTGGCCTGGTTGATCGGGATGGCGAAGCCGAGGCCGATGCTTCCGGCCTGGCCCTGGCCGCCGCCGAAGCCGCCGCCGTTGCCGGCGGACTGGATGGCGGAGTTGATGCCGATGACCGCGCCCTGCGCGTTCAGCAGCGGTCCGCCGGAGTTGCCGGGGTTGATCGAGGCGTCCGTCTGGAGGGCGCTCATGTACGAGGCCTGGCCGCTGCCGCCGCCGTCGCTGGAGGCGACCGGACGCTTCTTGGCGCTCACGATGCCGGTCGTGACGGTGCCCGACAGGCCGAAGGGCGCGCCGATGGCGACCGTCGCGTCGCCCACCGCCGTCTTGTCGGAGTCCCCGAGCGGCAGCGGGTTGAGCCTGGCGCCGGAAGGGTTCTTCAGCTTGATCACGGCGACGTCGTAGCCCTGGGCGCGGCCGACGACCTCCGCGTCGTAGCTCTTGCCGTCCGAGAACGTCGCCTGGAGCTTGCCGCCGTCGGCGGCGGAGGCGACGACGTGGTTGTTGGTGAGGATGTGGCCCTGCTTGTCGTAGACGAAGCCGGTGCCCGTACCGCCCTCGCCGTTGCTGCCCTGGGCCTCGATGGTGACGACGCTCGGCAGCGCCTTGCCGGCGATGTCCGCGACGGAGCCGGGGGTGCGGCTCTCGGTCTTCGGGTCGCCCGAGGCGGAGACCGTCGTCGAACCGGCGCCGTCCCCGCGGTCGGCGGCCCAGTAGCCGATGCCGCCGCCGACGCCGCCCGCGACGACCGACGGCCGGACCCCCGTCTGTCTCGGCGGCGGAAGCAATGTGCTCGTCGGCGACGCGGGCTGCTCGGTCCCGG
>NZ_JBFAPH010000563.1:0-2303 GCF_040675635.1 Streptomyces sp. NPDC049577 | reverse complement strand
GCCCGACGTCGAGAACAAGTCCGGCAGCGGGCACGTCCGCCCCAGCGAAGTCACGATCCGCTATCAGACGGCCGGCATGCGCGCCCACGTCTGCGGTGGATGCAGGTGCCGACCAGAGTGTCGTCGTCCTGCCGTCCCTCCGTGTCGCGCAACATGCCGCCGATGAGGTCGTGGGTGTGCGTACCGGCGGCCCTGCGGCGGGCGAGTTCGGTGCGGAAGTACGTGTCGAGCTCCCGCGCCGCCGCCTCGGCCACCGTGAACCCGTCGGCGGCGCGGGCGACGCGTGAGCTGGTGGCCTGCTGGAGGTCGACCGCGCGGCCGCGGAACCAGGGCCGGTCCTCCTTCGGCACGCCCAGCAGCTCGCTGATGACGAGGATGGGCAGCGGCGCGGCGAACCGGTCGACCAGATCGGCCGCGCGCCCTCCGGCCAGATCGGCGGCCAGCCCGTCGACGAGGCCGGCGGTCAGCTGCCGGATGCGGGGGCGCAGACTCTCCACGACGCGCGGGGTGAAGCTCCTGGACACCAGCGCGCGCACCCGCGTGTGCTCCGGGGGGTCCATGAAGACCATCCAGTGGGCTGTGGTCCGCCGCAGGTGGGGGCAGTCGGCCGGCAGGCGCGAGGGCAGCGCTCCGCGCCCGAATCCCCGCCCGGTCAGCACCCGTGCCACGTCGTCGTGGCGGAACAGGTACCAGGAGCCGTCCTCCGCCCGGTGGACCGGGTCGGCCTCCCGGTAGCGGCGGTAGAGCGGATACGGATCCGGGACGTGGACCTCCGAGGTACGGAACGGCCCCAGCGCGCCCGGTCCGCCCGGCGTGTTCGGCGTGCTCATGCTGCTCCCCTCACCGTGTCCGCCAGCCGGCCGGCGTCGGCGGGCGGGCGCGCGCCGCGCCAGGCCACGTGGCCGTCGGGGCGTACGAGGACGTACGGGCTGCCGTACAGCCGTGCCACCGCCGGGTCGTCACAGCGGAACGGCTCCAGCGGGACCCGGCGGGCGGCGAAGGCCGCCTCGACGGAACCCTCCGGATCGGTGAAGCACAGCAGCCGGAACGCACGGCCGTAGAGATCCAGCGTCGAGACCCCGGCCCGCAGCCACGCGTGCGGGGCGCGGCTGCCCGGCAGGGCGGCCGTCCGCCAGTCCCCCCGGCCCTCACCTTCGCCACCCGGCGCGACGAGGGGCGAGTCGTAGCGGAATCCGAAGTGCACGTCCGGCGCGTCGAATTCGCCGCGCACACCGCTCGCCTCCAGCCGGGCCGCCAGGTCCGCGCGCGCCCGTGTGCCCTCCGCGGAGTCCAGCAGGAGCTCGGCGGGCAGCTCGTGCCGCATCGTCCGGGTGAGGTGCGTGTTGGCCTCCTCCAGGCTGCGCTCGGCCACCGGCCGGCGCTCGGTGTCGTAGGAGTCCAGCAGCCGGGGACCGGCCCAGCCCGCCAGCACCGCGGCCAGCTTCCAGCCGAGGTCGGCGGCGTCGCAGATGCCGGTGTTCATGCCGAAGCCGCCCGAGGGCGACAGCGTGTGCGCGGCGTCCCCGGCGAGCAGCACCCGGCCCCGGCGGAAGCGTGCGGCGATGCGGTGGGTGAGGTGCCAGACGTTCTCGGAGAGCACCTCCAGCGGGGTGTCGGCGCGGACGGCCGTGCGCACCATGGTCAGCGCGTCACGGGCCGGCGCCCGGTCCGCGCTCACCGTCAGCCGGTACAGCTCCCGGCCGTCCATCGACCGCAGGGGGAAGCGCAGCGCGGGCGGCTGGGTGAGGAAGTACACCAGGGCGCTCCGGGGCCCCAGGAGTTCGCGCAGCAGGGGAGCGCGGAAGAGGATGTTGCGGAAGGAGCGGGTCGCGTACCGGGCCGGCGCGGCGATGCCCGCCGCCTTGCGTACGGGCGAGGAGGCGCCGTCGCAGGCGACGAGATAGCGCGCCTCCACGGTCACGGGTGTGCCGTCGGCCAGATCCGTCGCGGCCGCGGTGACCCGGTCCGCGTGCTGGACGAAGCCGGTCACCCGGCAGCGCCTGCGCAGCGGCCCCTCGGGATGTTCGCCCACGGCCCGTGCCAGCAGCGGGGCCAGCCAGTGCTGCGGGCAGATCTGCTCCGGTTCGGGGGTGTGGGGCGGTTCGGGCCGGCCGGCGGCCGTGCCGAAGCGCAGCCGGTGGATCTCGTGGTGGCCGACGGCCGTCACCCAGGCGATGTCCAGGGGATGGTCCCCGGGCCAGCCGGCCGCGCGGATCGCGCCGGCGACGCCCCAGCGCCGGAACAGCTCCATCGAACGCGGGCCCACCGTGCCCACCTTCGGATGCCGGACGACGCCGTCCGAC
>NZ_JBFAPH010000562.1:0-2334 GCF_040675635.1 Streptomyces sp. NPDC049577 | reverse complement strand
TCGACGAGCCCACCGCAGGCCTCGACCCGCAGGCCCGCCGCGCCACCTGGGACCTCGTGCGCGAGCTGCGCGAGGACGGGGTGACGACCGTCCTGACCACGCACTTCATGGACGAGGCCGAGGAGCTGGCGGACGACGTCGCGATCATCGACGGTGGCCGGGTCGTCGCCCAGGGCAGCCCCGAGGAGCTGTGCCGCGGCGGAGCCGAGAACACCCTGCGCTTCAGCGGCCGCCCCGGCCTGGACATCGCCTCGCTCCTCAAGGCGCTGCCCGCGGACACGGCGGCGGTGGAGCTCACCCCGGGCGCCTACCGGGTCACCGGCCAGGTCGGCCCCCAGCTGCTGGCCACGGTGACGACCTGGTGCGCCCAGCACGGCGTGATGCCGGACCGCATAACGGTCGAGCGGCACACGCTGGAGGACGTCTTCCTGGAATTGACGGGTAAGGAGCTGCGGGCATGACCGCCACCTCGGGGACCTTCGCGCCGCGGCCCGGTGCCGCGCCGCTGGGCCGGATGATCCGGGCGCAGGCCGCGCTGGAGACCCGGATGCTGCTGCGCAACGGCGAGCAGCTGCTGCTGACCGTCGTGATCCCCACGCTGCTGCTGGTCCTCTTCAGCTCCGTCGACATCGTGGACACGGGTGCCGGCAAGGCTGTGGACTTCCTGGCGCCGGGCATCCTCGCGCTGGCCGTCATGTCCACCGCCTTCACCGGGCAGGCCATCGCCACCGGTTTCGAGCGCCGCTACGGAGTGCTCAAGCGGCTCGGCGCGTCGCCGCTGCCGCGCTGGGCGCTGATGACCGCCAAGACCTGCTCGGTGCTGGTCACCGAGGTGCTCCAGGTCGTCCTGCTGACGGTGATCGCGTTCGCGCTGGGCTGGTCGCCGCACGGCGCTGCGACGTTTTCCGGGGGCGCCGCCGTCCTTCTGCTGCTCGTCCTCGGCACGGCCGCGTTCTCCGGCCTCGGGCTGCTGATGGCGGGCACCCTCAAGGCCGAGGCCACGCTGGCGGCCGCCAACCTCGTCTTCCTGCTGCTGCTGGTGGGCGGCGGCGTGATCGTGCCGCTGGAGAAGTTCCCGGGCGCGGTCCGCTCGGCGCTGGAGCTGCTGCCGGTCTCGGCGCTGTCGGACGGCCTGCGCGACGTGCTGCGGGACGGGGCCGGCATGCCCTGGGCCGATCTGGGCGTACTGGCGGTCTGGGCGGTGCTCGGCCTCGGCGCCGCGGCACGCTTCTTCCGCTGGGAGTAGGCCGCCGAGTAGGCCGCCCGGCAGGCGGGCCGGGCGCGTCGGGCACCCCTCGTGAATCCGTGCACAAGCGGGCGCTTACGATGAGCCCGTGCCGAAAACGCTGAACCCCCTCCAGGCCGTCGCCGACCGCTGGCAGCCCTCCGCGCGCTTCGTCGAGCGGGCGGCGTTCGCCTGCGTCGTCATGGCCGTGATCATCGTCGTGACGGGCGGCGCGGTCCGGCTCACCCAGTCCGGGCTCGGCTGCCCCACGTGGCCGACCTGCACCGAGGAGAGCCTGACGCCCACCGGTGCCATGGGCATCAACGGCGTCATCGAGTTCGGCAACCGCATGCTGACGTACGTGCTGTGCGCGGTCGTCGGCCTCGCGATCATCGCGGCCCGAGCGCGGACCCCGCGCCGCCGGTCGCTGACCCGGCTCGGCTGGGCGCAGTTCTGGGTGGTCATGGGCAACGCCGTGGTCGGTGGCATCACCGTGCTGACCGGTCTGAACCCGTACATCGTCAGCGCGCACTTCCTGCTCTCCACCGCGCTGCTGACCGTCGCCGTGGTGATGTGGCTCCGCTGCCGCGAGGGCGACGACGCGCCGCGCGATGTGGTGGCCCGTCCGGTGCGGCAGCTCAGCGCCCTGCTCGTCGCCGCGAGCGGCCTGCTGATCGTGATCGGCACGATCGTCACCGGGGCCGGCCCGCACGCGGGCGATGCCTCCAAGGACGTGCACCGCATCCCGCTGGACTGGCACGAGATCACCCAGCTGCACGTCGACTTCGTCTACATCGTCGTCGGTCTGACGGTGGCGCTGTGGTTCACCCTGCGTGCCGTCAAGGCGCCGGCGGTCCCGCGCCGCACCGTCGTGGAGCTCCTCGCCGTGCTGCTCCTCCAGGGCGTCATAGGGTACGTGCAGTACTTCGCCCATCTGCCGGAACTCGTCGTCGGCACCCATATGTTCGGTTCCTGCCTGGTGTGGATCGCGGTGCTGCGCGTCTTCCTGTCGCTGCGCGAGCGCGGCGAGGCGGCGACGCTGCCGGCGCCGTCCGCCGACCCCGAGGTCGCGCAGCGTACGGACGAGGCCGAGCCGGGCCAGGGCGTCC
>NZ_JBFAPH010000561.1:0-2339 GCF_040675635.1 Streptomyces sp. NPDC049577 | reverse complement strand
ACTGCTGACTACCGGTGGGAACCGCGATGACGACGGTCTTGCCGTCCGTCTTCTTGATCTTGAAGCCCAATGCTTCGATCTGCTCACGGGCCTCGTCACGATTCCCCCAGGCGCCCACCCGAGAGGTCCACCTCGAAGGGACCCTCGCAGTGCGGGCAGGTCACCGCGGCACGGGTGTGCCCCTCGCTGTTGACGCGGCGGTAGAAGTCCTGGAGGAACGCCACGTCGGTGGCGTACATCCGTTCCACGATCCCCGCGTGCACATCGGTGATGGTGCCGAGCCGGGTGATGACCTGGCTCAGCAGCACCACACTGAGGTACGCCGGATTCTCCTTGACCCGCAGGTCGATCTGGGGCCGCAGTTCGTCGCGGGCGGTCGCCAGGCGCATCGCGCCGTGCCGGTGCAGCGTGCCCGCCTCGTCCACGTACCCGCGCGGCAGCTCGAATTCGAACTCGGTGCGCAGCCCGTGGTCCTGCGGTGTCACGGAGCGGGCCGCGGCCGGGGCCTGCGGCTGCTCGGGTGCCGGGGCGGGCGCCGTCGCCTCCAGGATCTCCTCCAGGCTGCCCGCCGTCACCGTACGGCGCCTCATTCGACGACGATCTCCTCGAACACGATCGTGACGGACTCGGTGGCCGCGGCGGACTCGCCGGCCTTGAGGGAGGGGCCCTCCCACTTGGAGGCCCAGCCGTTCATCAGCTGGATGCGGCGGACCGTCTCCCCCTTGGAGTCCTTGATCTCGATGGTCAGGTTCTGCCGGGCGGTGTCGACGGCGCCGTTGTTGAGCGTCTCCTTGATCCACTTGGTGAATTCGCTGCTCTGGTCGAGTCCCCGGGTGATCGTGATCTCGCCGGCCTGCCGGGCGCCCGGCTGCTTGCGGATGATCTGCTTGCCCTCCGAGCTGACCTGCCGGACCTCGACGACCTCCTCCTCGACGGTCAGCCCGCTGATCTCCTGGATCGACTCGACCATGTAGCCGCCGAGCTGCACGCCGAAGACGTGGGTGGAAAGAGCATCGCCCTCTGCCATGACTGTGTGTCACCTTTCCTTGTGGGTCGCGGGGGCCGCGGACCCGCGGGTCACTCGTCGATGAGGCTGGTGCTGTCGGAGAACTGGGCCAGCCGGAACACCACGAACTCGGCGGGCTTGACCGGAGAGACACCGATCTCGCAGACCACCCGTCCCTGGTCGATGGACTCCTGCGGGTTGTTG
This sequence comes from Streptomyces sp. NPDC049577, assembly GCF_040675635.1. Classification (NCBI taxonomy): domain Bacteria; kingdom Bacillati; phylum Actinomycetota; class Actinomycetes; order Kitasatosporales; family Streptomycetaceae; genus Streptomyces; species Streptomyces sp. NPDC049577. The sequence goes on along the minus strand of NZ_JBFAPH010000561.1, from coordinate 1,129 downwards.
CCGCGGTCGCACTTCACATAGAACGCCTCCTCGGCGGTGCGGCCGAAGAGCGCGCCCCGGCGCCATTCCTCGGTGAGGAACGCGGTGACGTTGCGGCGGATGCTCGACCACAGCCGGTCGTCGTTCGGCTCGAAGACCACCCACTGGGTGCCCAGCAGAATGGACTCCTCCAGGTAGTTGAACAGGCGCCGCACGTTCAGGTAGCGCCAGGACGGGTCCGAGGACAGGGTGCGGGCGCCCCACACCCGGATGCCGCGGCCCGGGAAGGCGCGCACGCAGTTCACGCCGATCGGGTTGAGCAGGTCCTGCTCGCCCTTGCTGAGCCGGATCTCCAGGTCCACCGCGCCCCGGATCACCTCGTTGGCGGGCGCCTTGTGCACGCCGCGCTCGGCGTCGCTGCGCGCCCACACACCCGCGATGTGACCGCTCGGCGGGACCGTGGTGTTGCGGCCGGCCGCCGGGTCGAAGACCCGCACCCAGGGGTAGTAGACGGTGGCGTACCGCGAGTCGTAACCCGCTTCGTCGTTGCGCCAGTTCCGCACCTGCTGCGCCGTGAGCCCGGGCGGGGTGTCCAGGATCGCCACCCGGTCGCCCATCTGCTCGCAGTGCGAGATCACCGCGAGCTGCACGGTGCGCACCCCCTCGGCGTCGATGTCGCCGCGGCGGTAGGCGCACATCAGGTCGGGAACCGCGACCATGGTGATCTCGTCGATGGCCTCCAGCCCGGAGAAGCCGGTCCGGGCGGCGGCGTCGCCGACGTACTCGGCCGGGTCGAGCCGGGAGACCTCGCCGGAGACGGGCGCCGTGGGCGCCGCGGGAGCCTCGGGCAGCGCCACCGTCTGGCCGGCGGGCCGGGTCTGCGGGGCATCGCGCTGCTCGGTGACCTCGATCAGCTTCGAGGCGCGGGCCTGGGTGACCACATAGCCCTTGACGTTCCTGCGGGCGGAGACGTCGTACGTCTCCACGACCTGGTCGCCCTGGCGGACCAGCAGCTTGAAGCGGTCCTCGGGCGGGTTCTCGCCGTCCGGGTCCGCGATCTCCACCGACAGCCCGGAGGTGCCGGGCCGGGCCGCGACCAGGAACCCGCCGAGCGACACCGGCTCGGCCGCCCGGATCTCCCGGGGCCGCC
>NZ_JBFAPH010000560.1:0-2345 GCF_040675635.1 Streptomyces sp. NPDC049577 | reverse complement strand
GGGGCGGCCTGGGGGGCGGGGGGCTGCGGCGCGGCCGGGTTCTGTGCCGGCTCGGGCACGGCGGCCGGAGCGGGGAAGGTCTGCGGGAAGAGCTCGGGCTGAACCGCGGCGGCCGTTGCGGGTGCGATCGCGGAGGCCATGCCGTGGGCGGTGTGCTTCGCCGCCCAGCCGTTCAGCAGTCGCTGGTAGGCCGACAGGCGTGGCTCCTTCGGCTCGGAACGCCCGTTCTCCCAGTTCTTCACCGTCTGCGTCGAGGTCTTCAGGGCCTGTGCGAGGCGGGCCTGGGTGATGCCGGCGGCCTCGCGCAGCCGGGCGCGCTCCGCCGGGGGCGGGAGCTGCGGCTCCTCCGCCAGCAGGGCATCGACAGACGCGAACAGCTCTTCCTCGGTTGCCATGTGCCTCTACCTCCGCCCCCAAACCTAACAGTATTTAGCCTCTGATTTAACCGGTCTTTTAACCCGAACTATGGTGGGGCGACTTCGTTCCGGACAGGAGACCGTGGGGACGTCATGAACATCGGGACCATCGAGACCGGCGGACTGAGCCTCGTACCGCTCGCTGTCGAGCACGCGGACGAGATGGCCGACGTGCACGGCCGAGGTCGCCTGGGTGGTCGGGGCTGCGTGGCAGAAACGGGGGATCGCGACCGAGGCAGCACGAGGACTGGTCACCTGGCTGCAGGAACAAGGCGTGCAGATGGTCCGCGCCCATATTCACCCGGACCATCACGCCTCCGCCGCCGTGGCCACCGCCGCCGGCCTGGCTCCCACCGATCGCCGGCACGAAGGCGAGATCAGGTGGGAGCTCCCGGCGAAGCGGTCACCGGTCGGCAGCCTCTGACCGGCCGAACCCGCCCCTCCCCCGCGCCCCGGGGATCGGCGTCCGGGACACCGGTACCGCCGGCCCGTGGCACGACGACGGCCGCGCCCGGATGGCGCCGCCGGTTCCCGCGAGTGACGGCACCCCTCGCGCCCTGGGTGTTCGCCGCCCCGTGCGGCGCGTCAGGCCAGGATCAGCGAGCGCTGCGGCGGCTGCGCGTCGACGCTCGTGGCCACGCGCTGTTCGAGGCGGGTCCGGATCCCGGGCCATTCCTCGTCGAGGATCGAGTAGAACGCCGTGCCGCGCACCACGCCGTCGAGACCGCGGGTGTGGGCGCGGCGGGTTCCCTCGAACGTCGCACCGAGGCGTTCGATCGCCGCGCGGGAGCGGGTGTTGCGGGCGTCGGCGCGAAGGGAGACGCGGCGGACGCCCCAGGTCTCGAAGGCGTGCCGCAGCATCAGCAGTTTGGTCTCGGTGTTGACGCCCGTGCCCTGGGCGCGGGCGGAGAGCCAGGTGCCGCCGATCTCGACGGCGTCCGGGACCGCGGTGAGCGGGTCGCCCTGCGGGCCGCGCGGTGCGGGCGGCCAGGGCACCGGCCCCTGCCAGTAGTCCAGCTCGGCGAACCGCGTGGACCCGAGGATCACGCCGTCGGTGTTCCGCACGGTGGCGAAGGCCAGCGCCCGGCCGGCCGACTGGGCCGCGACGGCCTCGGCGACATAGCGGCGCGTCGCTTGTGTGCCGCTGGGCACGAGCGTGAAGCCGTAGCTCCTGCGGTCCTCGGCCGCGGCGAGGGCCAGGCCCTCGATGTGCTGTTCGCCGAGCGGCTCCAGCCGCACGGCGCGGCCGTGGAGGGGGACGGGGATGGGCATGATGCCGTGAGTCCTTCGGCAACAGGGATGGGGCCGGGTCAGTATGGGGCCGGGAAGGCGCCGGCCGGGCGATGTCCGTGTGAACGGCAGTGGACATCCGGCTTAAGGCCGCAGCTCACCGGGGCCACCAGGGCTACGCGGGGCCTTTGCCGTCGGCCACTGCGCTCGGGCGTACGGCGCGGGCGAGGGCCAGGGCGCCTTCCACGGCCGCGGGGATGTCGTGGACGGGGAAGAGTGTGTGCCGTATGACGCGATCGGGGCCGACGACGAGGATGAGTCGCTTGATGCGCAGGTTCTGTCCGGCCCGGAAGGTCGGCAGCCGGAGCGCCGCGGTGAGCTGGAGCCGGGCGTCGGACAGCAGGGGGAAGGGCAGGTCCTCGGCACGGGCGAAGGCGGACTGTTCCTGCGGTGACTGGGTGCTCACGCCGTGCACGGCGATGCCGGCGGCCCGGAATGCGGGCCAGAGCGCCCGGAACCGGCGGCTTTCGAGGGTGCAGCCGGCGCTGCCCGGGATCTGTGGTCCGGTGAGGTCGGCGGGCATGCCGGGGACCCCCGTGGCGGGGTAGGCGAAGAGGACGGTCGCCCGGGCGTCGGTGGCGACCGGGTCGTGCTCGTGGCCGTCGGTTCCGCCGCCCGAACCAGCTCTCCGGCGGACAG
>NZ_JBFAPH010000559.1:0-2350 GCF_040675635.1 Streptomyces sp. NPDC049577 | reverse complement strand
CCGACCTCGACGACCGGCACGGCTTCCTCACCCCGTACGAACAGGCCAAGTACCGGGCCGAACGGCTCGTCCGGCACTGGGCGCGCCGCTATGAGCGGCCTGTCACCGTCCTGCGCCCCGCCGTCCTGGTCACCGCGCGGCGCCGGCCGCCGGCCGTGCCCCGCCACCCGCTCGCCGAGGTCGGCGCCCGCATGTCACTGCTGAGCCGCGGCCCCACCCCGTGGGCGGTGCTCGCCGCGGCCGGGCCCGGCCCGCTCCGCTTCCCCGGCCGGCCGGACGCCACCACGAACCTGCTGCCCGTCGAGTACGCCGTGGAGGTCATGGCCCGCCTCTCCGGCCGCACCCCACTGACCTACACCGACACCTTCCACATCACCCACCCCGCCGAGACGCCCTTGGCGCGGGTCCTCGCCGCCGCCCGGCGGTGCTGGCCGGAGCTGGACGTGCGCATCGACCCCGCCTGCACCCGGCTGGGCCCGGCGCAGCGCGCGCTGGCCGAGCTCACCGGCGGCATCACCGCCTACAGCCGCGTGCGCCGCCGCTACGACCGCACCCTGCTGGGCCGCGCCCTGAAGCCGGCCGTTCCGGTGCCGCCCGAGCTGAGCGTCGACTACCTCGGCGCGGCCCTGGGGCCTGTCGTGACGACAGGCCCCGAGCCGCCGGCGCGGCCCACCCGCCCGCCGTTCCCGCCGATTCAGGAGACACCGTGCCCACCGTCCCCGAACAGCCCACGACCTACCACCTGATCACGGAGGTCCTGGTCCACATCTTCGACCTGCCCGAGGACGAACTGCACCCCGACGCCACCTTCCACGCTCTGGGCCTGGACTCCCTCGCACTGGCCGAACTGGCCATCACGGTCGAGGAGGACACCGGGTGCCGGCTGGAGGACCTGACAGCCGAGCACACCCTCGCCCAGGCGGCCGAGGCGGTGGCCGCCCGGCTCGCCCCCGCGATGGCCCCGGCCGCCGTGCCCCCGCCCGCCCAGGCGGCCCTGGAGCCCGCTGTGGCTCCGGAGCCCGCCGTGATCGCGGAGTCCGCCGTGACGCCGGGCGCGCCGTGACCCCGGACGACGTCGTGGTCACCGGGCTGGGGCTGGTCACCCCCGCGGGCATCGGCGTGGACGCCACCTGGGACCGGCTGCTCGTGCCCGAGTCCACCGCCACCACCGACCCGCTGCTCGCCGGCCTGGCCGTCGACATCTCCTGCCGCGTGCCCGGCTTCGACGCCGCCGCCCTGCTGGGCCGCCGCCTGGACGTGCGGCTGGACACCGTGTCGAAGTACGCCCTCGTCGCTGCCCGCGAGGCCGTCGCCGACGCCGGGCTCGCCGACGGCGACTGGGACCCGGCCCGGACGGCCGTCGTCATCGGCGTCGGCACGTGCAGCTTCGAGCGGTACGAGCGGGAGTTCGGCAGGGTGGCGGAGGGCCTGCCGCACCTTGTCTCGCCCCTGGCCATCGTCCGCAGCGTGCCCAGCATGGTCGCCGGGGAGGTGGCGCTCGACCTGGGCGCGCGGGGCCCGAGCCTCGCCGTCTCCACGGCCTGCGCGTCGGGGACGACCGCCCTCGGCGTCGCCCGCGACCTGCTGCGCGCGGGCGGCTGCGACATCGCACTGGCCGGCGGCGCCGAGGCCAACCGAACGCGCATCCCCGCCATCTGCTTCCACCAGATGAAGGCCCTGTCGCGCCGGTGCGCCGATCCCGCCGCCGCCTCGCGGCCCTTCGACAGCGACCGCGACGGCTTCGTCCTCGGCGAGGGCGCCGGCCTCCTCGTCCTGGAACGTGCCGGCCACGCCCGTGCCCGCGGCGCCCGCGTCCGCGCCCGGCTCGCCGGCTACGGCGCCTCCAACGACGCCCACCACATCACCGTCCCCCACCCCGACGGCGAGGGCGCCGCCCGCTCCCTGCGCACCGCTCTCGCCGACGCGGACCTGGCCCCCCACGACATCGGCCACGTCAACGCGCACGGCACCGGCACCCGAGAGAACGACCTCACCGAGTCCCGCGCGCTGCGCGCCGTCTTCCCTCGCGTGCCACCGGTGACGTCGCTCAAGGGCGCCCTCGGCCACGCGCTGGGCGCGAGCGGCGGCATCCAGGCGGTCTGCACGGTCCGCGCACTGGAGACGGGACTCGTGCCACCTACGGCGAACCTGGACCATCCGGATCCGGCGATCGAACTGGACGTCGTCCGGAAGGAGGCACGGAGGGTCGCCCCCGGCGCGGCGGTGAGCGAGTCGTTCGGGTTCGGGGGACACAACGCGGTGCTCGTGCTGACGCGTGCGTGAATCCCGGGAAGACAACGCCTTGACCTCAACCTCCCGCGCTGCTCGCGGCCCCGGGCGAGCGGCCGCC
>NZ_JBFAPH010000558.1:0-2350 GCF_040675635.1 Streptomyces sp. NPDC049577 | reverse complement strand
GCTCGCCCGTTAGACCCGTCGGGAGCGGCGCCACGGCGCCGCACGGGGCAGGGGAGGACGGGCATGAACGGCATACCGCCGCTCGTCGACCAGTAAGCAGGCCGGGCGTCTCGCCATCGAGGCGTTCACTCTGGCCGGTGACCCCCGGGCCTTCCCCGGGCAGATCGCCGACGAGAAGTACAAGCCCTGGAAGCCCACCAGGCTCCTGACCCGGAGCCCGCTCTTCAAGGGCCCCCCGGGAGCGCGGTGCGACGGGCGGCGCGTCAACGACGAGAACACCGGACTGCCTGTCCTCGGCATCTGGCCCGGCGGCCGTTCCGCCGGTGGGAAGACATGGGCCCAGCTGGAGCGGGACGCGGCCCGCACCTACGTCACCCAAGGCTTCGCCGCACTGCCGAAGGACGCCGGCACCCCGGCGGGCGAGCTGCCCTGCGAGTGGTTCACGGTCGTGGCCGACAACGGGAAACCCCTCACGGCCCAGGAGCACCCCCAGTCCGGCCTGCGCCCGCAGTACGCCGAATTCCGTGACTGGGCACGGCGGATGAGGATGCCGTGGCTGGCCAACAAGGCCCAGCCCGAGTACCCGGACCGCCCCTCCGCCACCGTGCCCGAGGTCCCGAAGGCGCCGGTGGTGGACGGCCGGGCCGGCGCCGGCGAATACCCCGGAGAGGCGCTTGGGCTCACGCACTGGGAGGGCACGCGCTGTTCGTCCCGGAACGACTGCGCGGCCGACGCCCGCTTCACCCGCAACGGCGACGACCTCTACGTCCTGGTGCACGTCACGGACGACCGGAAGGGCGCCGGACTCGACCGCGAGAAGGACTGCAAACGGCACTGGCGCACGGACTCCGTCGAGATCGCCCTCGACCCGCAGGGCCGCTCCGACGACACGTCCACCACCTTCAAGGCCGCCGTCCTCCCCTTCACGGCGAACGGAGGAGGACCCTGCGCGGAGCGCGACGGAGACAACCGGCAGGGCCCGGCCGCCACGACCGCGCCCGGCATGCTCGTCGCGTCCACGGTGACCGAGCCGTACGAGGGCTACACGGTGGAAGCGAGGATCCCCCTCACCGACCTCCCCGCGCCCGTCGACCCCGACCGTCTCACCGCGAACGTCCTCGTCTACGACTCCGACACCCAGGACAGGACGGGCCGGTCCCGGCTCGCGTGGTCCGCGTTCGGCAGCGCCCAGGCCGACCCGTACGTCTGGGGCACCCTGAGCCTTCCCGGCTACATCCCGCCGCCCGGCCGCCCGACGCGTCCCGCCGAGCTTCCGCTGGAATCCGTTCGGAGCAGGGATTCCGCGCTCTCCCTCGACCAGTACCGCCGCACCGGCGTCCCCCTCGGCGGGGGCTCGCGACGCACGTCCCCGGACACCCCCTAGGATCCGTGTCGTGAAGTGACGACCCGCGCACATCGACCGCAGGACGCCGTCCGAGCCCTGCTCCGGCGTCGGTCCGGCGCGCCCGCGTCCGCCCTCGGCCACTTCACACGATCGGATTCCTCATGACCGGCATGACCCACCCGACCCACATGCCCGACGACATGTTCCTCGGCCACGTCGCCGACCGGCTCGCGACCCTGCGGGCCGTGCAGGCCGTCACCCTCGGCGGCTCGCGTGCCGACGGCACGCACACCCCGGACAGCGACTGGGACCTGGCCGTGTACTACCGGGGCGGCTTCGACCCCGCCGAGCTGCGCGCGGTCGGCTGGCCGGGCGAGGTCTTCGAGATCGGCGACTGGGGAGGCGGCGTCTTCAACGGCGGGGCCTGGCTCAGGATCGACGGCCGGCGCGTCGACGTCCACTACCGCGACCTCGACGTCGTCGAACACGAACTCGCCGAGGCCCGGCAGGGCCGCTTCCACTGGGAGCCGCTGATGTTCCACCTCGCGGGCATCCCCAGCTATCTGGTGGTCGCCGAACTCGCCGTCAACCGGGTGCTGCGCGGCACCCTTCCCCGCCCCGCCTACCCCGAGGCGCTGCGTGCCGCGGCTCCGCCGGTGTGGCGGGAGCGGGCGGCCCTGACGCTCCAGTACGCCAAGGGTGCGTACGTCCACAGCGGCCAGGCCGCCGAGGTCGCGGGAGCGCTGGCCACCGCCGCCCTGCAGACGGCGCACGCCGTGCTGGCGGCGCGCGGCGCATGGGTCACCAACGAGAAGCGGCTCCTGCGGCGCGCGGGGCTGCGTGACATCGACGGGATCGTGGCCGGACTGCGGCCGGAGCCCGGCGCCCTGACCCGGGCGATCACGGAGGCGGAGAGGTTGTTCGAGGCGGCGGCCTGAGGTCTCACGGTCGTCCGGACGCGCCGCCGGTGGGCGGCGCGTCCGTCTCGTCCTTCTTCCAGGGGCC
>NZ_JBFAPH010000557.1:0-2355 GCF_040675635.1 Streptomyces sp. NPDC049577 | reverse complement strand
CCGGCACCCCCGGCGGCAGGCTGCCGCACAGGGCCACGGCCGTGGCGTCGTCCAGCAGTTGCGCGTAACGGTCGCAGAAGGCGAGCCACTCCTCCGGGCCGATGTGCGGGCCCGGCTCGTTGAGCTGCGTGGTCTCGCCGCTGCCGTCGTCGACGACGGCGACCGTGCGGCGCGTGGTGCCGGCGACGGGCAGCAGGGCGTCCGTCACCGGGCCCGCGCTCTCCGCGAGGAGACGGCGGAGCGTCTCGCCGGTCGGGCCGCCCGCGAACCCGGTGACGACCGTCTCGTGGCCCAGGGCCGCCAGCACGCGTGCGACGTTGAGCCCCTTGCCGCCCGGGCGTTCCACGGCGCGCGTGACGCGGTGCGTGGTGTGCGGGCGCAGCCGCGGGACGCCGTACGTCAGATCGAGCGCGGCGTTGAGCGTGACCGTGAGGATCATCGGCGCCTCTCTCCGACCTCTCCAACCGATTGCGCCAGCGATCATGCCAAAACAGCGGCGGCAGGCCCAGACCTCGGGACCTGCCGCCGCTGCTCGATCGTGCGTCAAACGGGAGAGGAATCAGCGCACTTCGGGCCTAACCAGCCATTCGCCCCGGCGCATGACGCCCACGACGTCGTACGAACCGTCGAGCACGACGAGGTCCGCGTCCTTGCCGGGCTCCAGTGACCCGACCCGGTCGTCGACGCCCAGCAGCCGCGCGGGGTTGGCGGACAGGGCCCGCACGACGTCCTCGACGGGCAGCCGGTCCACCGTCACCGCCCGCTTGAACGCGGTGTCCAGGGTGAGGGTCGAGCCCGCGATCGAGCCGGCCGTCGGGCCGTCCGCGATGCGCGCGACGCCCTCCTTGACCTCGACCCGCATGGGGCCGAGCGGATACATGCCGTCGCTCATGCCGGCCGCGCCCATCGCGTCGGTGATGAACGCGACCCGGTCCGCGCCGGCCCGCGCGAAGGCGAGTTCCAGGACGGACGGGTGCAGATGCGTACCGTCGTTGATCAGCTCGACGGTGACCCGCTCGTCCTCCAGCAGCGCCGCGATCGGCCCGGGCTCGCGGTGCAGCAGGGACGGCATGGCGTTGAAGAGGTGCGTGGCCACGGTGGCGCCCGCGTCGACGGCCGCCAGGGTGGCCTCGTACGTGGCGTCGGTGTGGCCGACGGCCGCGACGACACCGCTGTCGGCGAGCAGCCGGACGGACTCCATGCCGCCCGGCAGTTCCGGCGCGAGCGTCATCATCCGCGCCGCGCCGCGCGCGGCCTCCAGGAGCTTGCGCACGTCGGACGGGTCCGGGGCGCGCAGCAGCTCCGGCTGGTGGGCGCCGCAGCGGTGCGGGGAGATGAACGGGCCCTCGAAGTGGATGCCCGCCAGCTCGCCCTGCTGCGTCAGCTCGGCGAGGACGGCCGCCTGCCGCGCCAGGTCGTCGAGGTCGCCGGTGACGGTGGAGGCGACCATGGTCGTCGTGCCGTGCGCGCGGTGCGTGCGGATCGCCGTCATGGCCTCCTCGGCGCTGCCGGCCGAGAAGGACGCCCCGCCACCGCCGTGCACATGGATGTCCACGAAGCCCGGGACGATCCAGTGCCCGGTGAGGTCGAAGGTCGGCGTCTCGTGCGGAACGTCCGCCACCACGCGCCCCTCGTCGATCGTGACGCGCCCCTCCTCGACCACGCCGGTCGGCAGCACCACGCGGGCGCCGGCGAGAACCGTTCGTTCGAGCATCAGACGGATACCTCCGAGGATTCCGGGGCTTCGGGGGACCGCGCGGCGACCAGGTCCCAGGCGAGCAGGCCCGCGCCCAGGCAGCCGGCGGTGTCGCCGAGGGCCGCCGGGACGATGCGGGGGAGTTTCTGGAACGTGACGCGCTCGGCGACGGCGGCGCGCAGCGGCGCGAACAGCGTCTCGCCCGCCTCGGCCAGCCCGCCGCCGATGATGAGCGCGCGGGGGTCCAGCAGGGTGAGGGCCGTGACGAGCCCGTCGGCGAGGGCGTCGACGGCGGCCTGCCACACGGCGCGGGCACGGGGATCGCCGGACGCCACGGCCTTGGCGCAGTCCGCGGCGTCGGCGCGCGGGTCGCCCGACGCGGCGGCCCAGGCACGACTCACGGCGGAGGCGGAGGCGACGGTCTCCAGGCAGCCGCGCCCGCCGCAGCCGCACTCCGGCGCGTCCGCGCCGGGGCGCACGGCGATGTGCCCGATCTCGCCCGCGCAGCCGTGGGCGCCCTCCTCGATGCGGCCGTCGATGCCGATGGCCCCCGCTATCCCGGTGCCGAGCGGGACGAAGAGGAAGCGGTCGGAGCCCTTGCCGGCGCCGAGGCGGCCCTCGGCGAGGCCGCCGGTGCGGACGTCGTGGCCGACGGCGAC
>NZ_JBFAPH010000556.1:0-2356 GCF_040675635.1 Streptomyces sp. NPDC049577 | reverse complement strand
GGGGCGGAACGGGTGGGCACAACCGGACCACCGGGCCGCACCAATCGAACCCACCGGGCCGCGCCTTGAGCAGGTGCACACCGTGGGTGGTTGTGCCCACCCGTCCCGCCCTGCGGGACGACTGCCCACAACCGCGTTGGCGCGGGGCGGCCGTGCGGGGGCGGGGTCCGTGGTTCCCTGCGGGACCGTGTGGGGTCACTCATCGAACACCGCCCGGTACTCCGCGTCGTTCCACAAGTGCGCGTGCGGCGCGATCGCTCGGATTCGGCCGTTTTCGAGCCAGGCCACCGTGTCCGCGCGGGACGCCGTCGTGGGGCGGTGTGCGATGAGGAGGCGGGTGCCCGGCGTGACGGCGGTCGTCAGCGCCGTGCCGATGCGGAGTTCCGTGGGGGCGTCGAGGCTGGACGTCGCGTCGTCGAGGATGACCACGCGGCCCGCGTGGGCGAACGCGCGGGCGAGGCCGAGGCGTTGGGTCTCGCCGCCCGACAGCGGCGCGGCGGCGCACGGCGTGGCGTAGCCGTCGGGGAGGCGGCGGATGAAGTCGTCCGCGCAGGCGGCCCGTGCGGCGGCGCGGACCGTGCCGGGGGCGGCGGTGGTCAGGCCGTAGGCGATCGTGCCGCCGACGGTGCCGCCGAGCAGGGCGGGGCGGGCGAAGGCGTAGGTGACGCCCTGGCGGAGGGCGGCGTGGCCGAGTTCGGGCAGGGGGACGCCGTCGAGTTCGACGGTGCCGGTGTCGGGGTCGGCGAGCCGGCCGGCCAGGGCGGCCAGGAGGGACTTGCCGGAGCCGGCGCGGCCGACGAGGGCGAGGGTCGTGCCGCCCGGCACGTGCAGGTCGATGCCGTGCAGGACGCGCCGGCCGTCTCGCGAGGCGGTGACGCCGCGCAGCCGCAGGGTGCCGTCGCCGCCGGTGGGCAGGGGGCGCGTGCCGTGGGCGGGCGTCGGCGCGCCGAGGACCTCGGCCAGGCGGTCGGCGGCGGTGCGGGCGTGGACGAGGGCGTTGACGTGCCCGACGAGCATGCCGACGCCGGCCGCGAGGACGGCGTAGCGGGAGGCGGCCAGCAGGTCGCCGACGCTGAGGCCGCCCTGGGCGAGGCGCAGTCCGGCGACGGCGAGGACGGCGATCTGCAGGAGCGGCACGACGGTGGCGGCCTGGGCGGTGGAGCGGCCCTGGACGTGCCACATGCGGTGGCCCTGGCGGGAGAGTTCGGGCAGGGGCGCGAGGATGCGGGCGGCCTCCCGGTCGGCGGTGCCGGCCGCGGCGATCGTCCTGGCGCCGTCGAGGGCCTCGACGAGGCGGCCGGCGAGGTCGCCCTGGAGCCGCTGGTAGCCGGTGAGGCAGTCGGTGGAGGCGCGGGTGAAGGCGCGCAGCAGCAGGGCGAGGACGGGGGCGCCGGCGAGGAAGGTGACGGCGAGCCAGGGGTCGATGAGGCCGAGCGCGACGATGGCGCCGAGCGGTCCGGCGACGGAGGCGACGGTCGCGGCAAGGGTGGCGGGGGCGGTGCCGACGTGAGCGGCGTTGCCGACGAGCCGGGTGACGAGGTCGCCGGGGGTGAAGCGGGCGGTGGCCCGGGGGCCGGCGGCGAGGACGTGCCGCAGCAGCCGGTGGCGCAGCCAGGCGGTGGTGCGGGCGCCGGTGGTACCGGTGAGCAGGTCGTCCAGGGCGTCGAGGACGGCGGGGGCGCACAGCAGCAGGGCGCACCACAGGACCCAGCGGCCGGCTTCGGGGCCGCGCCGGGCGAGCAGCAGGTCGAGGGTGTGGCCGAGGGCGGCGGGCAGCAGCAGGGCCGCGCCGGTGCTCGCGACGGTGAGCAGGGCGAGGGAGAGGGTGCGGGCGGCGCTGTGCCGGGTGGCGTCGGAGACGATCCGGTCACCGCGCAGGGCGTGGGCGGCCATGGGGCGAAGGGCTCCGTGGGGTGGATGCGGCGAGCGGGCCCTCCCGGTGCATGAGAGGGCCCGCCCGGAGCGGTTACCGGATACCGGCTACCTCTGACCTGATGTCACAGGCACAGGAGGACACTGGCAGCGCTGACACAGGAGAGCAGGCTCGCGGTGCTCGCGCCGCCGCCACCGCCGCCGTGCAGCTCGTCGGACTCCATGTTCTGCAGGTCGAGAAGCGCCATGGTTCTTCCTTTCAATGGGGACAGTTTGTGGAACTGGTGGAACGGTTGTGTCACGACTCCACAGCACTGTGGAGCCGGCTCTGGGGCGCCCCGGGGGGCGGCAGGAAGGGCAGCTGTGCGGGGCGCTCGCCGGCGGGGCGGGGCCGCGCGGAGGCGAGCGCGAGCAGACAGCCGGCCGTTCCGGTGGCGAGGTCCATGGACAGCCGCATCATCTGGTGGCCCGGGAAGGCGAGTTC
>NZ_JBFAPH010000555.1:0-2363 GCF_040675635.1 Streptomyces sp. NPDC049577 | reverse complement strand
TGAACTGCTTGCCGTTGATGAAGACCATCTCGCCCGGCGACTCCTCGCAGCCCGCCAGCAGCGAGCCGAGCATCACCGTGTCCGCGCCGGCGGCTGCACACCCCGCCGCTCTCCACCGGCTGCCTGCCCGGCATCACCCGCGCCCTGCTCCTGGAGTGGACCGGCGCCCAGGAGACCGAGCTGCCCTTCGATGTCCTCGACCGCGCCGACGAGATCCTGCTGACCTCGAGCCTCCGCGACGTCCAGGCCGTCCACGCCGTCGACGGCCGCCCGCTGCCGGTCGCCCCCGGACCCGTCACCGCCAAGGCCGTGCGGATCTTCGAGGAGCGCGCCGCCGCCGACCTCGACCCGTGAGCCGGCCTCCCGCCGCGTAAAACCGGTGACGTGGCGGCCGCCGGGCGGTAAAACACATCGTCGTGACTACCACCCTGCGGCCCACCGCCCCCGAACGGCGCACCGAGGACGGCGGCCGGTCCCGCTCGTACGAGATCCGCGTCAACAGCAGGCCCGTCGGCACGGTCGACCTCACCACCGACCACCGCTTCGGCCCCCGCGTCGGCCGCATCGCCGCCCTCGCCGTCGACGAGCCCGACCGGCGCCGCGGGCGCGGCACGGTCGCCGCGCTCGCCGCCGAGGAAGTGCTGCGCGGCTGGGGCTGCGAACGCGTCGAGGCGAGCGTCCCGGCCACCGCCCGGGCCGCCCTCGGGCTGGCCGCCGCCCTCGGCTACACCGAGCGCAGCCGCATCATGACCAAGCCCCTGCGCACCCCGCCCGGCCTGCCGGCGGGCAGCGTCGCGCGCGCCATGACGGAGGACGAGTTCACGGCCTGGCAGGCGCGGGCCAAGGCCCGGTACGCGGCGTCCTGGGCCGACCGGGGCGTCCCCCTCGTCCAGGCCGAGGCCAAGGCCGAGGCGGACCACGCCGCCCTCCTGCCGCGCGGCCTCGCGACACCGGACACCGCCCTGCTCGTCCTGGCCCACGACGGCACCGACGTCGGCACCCTGTGGCTGGCCACGGGCTCCCCGCGCCCGGGCGGCTTCGTCTTCGGCGTCGACGTCGACGCCCGGCACCGGGGCCGGGGGCACGGGCGCACCCTCATGCTCCTCGCCGAGCGCATCTGCCTGGACGCCGGCCTGGACACGCTCGGCCTCAACGTCTTCGCCGGGAACACCCCGGCCCTGCGGCTGTACGACTCGCTCGGCTACGAGCCGACCGAGCACCACCTGTACAAGCCGCTGCTCTGAGCCGGAGCCTGTCCGGCGGACCGTGGCGAACGTGCCGGGTGCGGTGCTCGCGGCCGCCGCCGGACCCTCGCCGCGGTGGCTCGTCGCCGCAGTTCCGGCGAAGAGCCCCGCGCAGGCCTCCGCTCAGCCGGCCAGCAGGCGGTCGGCGATCTCCTCGACGCGCTCCCGCAGCCCCTCCTGGCTCTTGCCGCCGTCCAGGCGCTCGCCGCCGATGACGTACGTCGGCGTGCCCGTCACGCCGATGGCCTTGCCCTCGGCCTGGTCGGCGTCGACGATCAGCGTGTGCCGCCCGTCGATCAGGGCCGTGTCCACCTCCTCGGCGTCCAGCCCCAGCTCGCGCGCCACCTCCACCAGCAGCTCCTGGCCCCGGGCGGCCAGCTCCTCCGCCCGGCCCAGCACCGCTTCCGCGTACGCCCAGTCGCTGCCCTGCTCGGCCGCCTCCTCGGCGGCCTGGGCGGCGGCGTAGGAGTGCTTGTGCTTCTCCAGCGGGAAGTGCCGCAGCCGGATGTCCAGCCGCTCGCCGTAGCGGGCCCGCAGGGCACGGAGATCGTCGAGAGCGGTACGGCAGTCCGTGCACTGCAGCTCGCACCACACGTCCAGCACGACGCGGTCGGAGTCGGTAGTCGTCATGGACCCCAGTCTCCCAGCCCGTCCCGGCTCCCTCACCCGCACCTCGCGCCCGACCCACCGGGGCCCTACCGGGGGAGGAGGGCGCCCCCGAGATCCCCCCGATCCGCAGCCGGCATCGTGGCACCCACCGCCGCCGGCGGTGCACGATGGAGGACAGGAACCGCCTCGGGCAGGGAGGACCCCATGCTGACCTCGACCGTATGTGCCGCGGTGTCCGCGGCCGGCCTGGGCGTCGCCCTGCTGACGGCGTACCGCAGGCGCTTCCTCGCCGCGGCCCGCATCGCCGCCTACGCGCTCGTCCCCATCGGACTGGTCATGACCGGGATCATCGACTGGATCACCGGTCTCGTTCTCAAGCCGACCGTCTGGGCCGGATTCGGGCTGCTCGCCCTGTCCGCCCTGCTCTTCACCGTGACCAGGGCCGTCGAACGCCGCCGCGGCGGCACCCGTGCCGAGCGCCGCGCCGCGGCCGCCGCCGGCCGCACCGAC
>NZ_JBFAPH010000554.1:0-2366 GCF_040675635.1 Streptomyces sp. NPDC049577 | reverse complement strand
CGGGTGCCTGGGTGACGATCTCCACGTCACGGCCGCCGCCGCAGGTCAGGGGGTAGTGCACGGCCGCGGCGTCGGGTGCCGCGGCGCGTGTTGCGGCGGGGGCCGCGACGGTGGCGGTGGCGGTGGTGTCCTCGGGGCCGAAGAGCGCGGCGCCGGTGATCACGGCGGCGAGGACGGCGGCGGTGGCCAGCCAGTGTCCGGGGCGGGGACGGGTGTGCGGGAGGGGCGCGGGTCCTGCCGGCTGCACGTGACTCCTGGGAGAGCGACGGGGACGAGGCTGTTCCGCATCGTGCCACACGGCTCGCCGCCGGGGACAGAGGGGGTACGGCCCCAACGGGGCGGAGCGTTCGCCGAGTTACGACCAACGCCGGACGGGCTGAACTCCTCAGCCCGTCCGGCGTTCGGTGCCGGGAACGGTCAGCCCTTGTTCGGGCCTTCGTAGTCCTCTCCGTACGCGCCCTTCGCCGGACGGCGACGCCGCATGGGCGGCTCGACGCCGTCGGCGAGGCGGCGGGCGGTGACCAGGAAGCCGGTGTGGCCGATCATCCGGTGGTCCGGGCGGACGGCCAGGCCCTCGACGTGCCAGTTGCGGATCATCGATTCCCAGGGCTGCGGCTCGGCGAAGCAGCCGATCTCGCGGATCGACTCGACGGTCCGGGCGAGCTGGGTGGTGGTCGCCACGTAGCAGCAGAGGATGCCGCCGGGGACGAGGGCCTTGGAGACGGCCTCCAGGCACTCCCAGGGGGCGAGCATGTCCAGGATGACGCGGTCGACGTCGGTGTCGGAGAGGTTGTCCTGGAGGTCGCCGACGGTGAGCTGCCAGGCGGGGTGGGGGCCGCCGAAGTAGCGCTCCACGTTCGCCTGGGCGATCTCGGCGAAGTCGGCACGGCGCTCGTAGGAGTGCAGCATGCCCTGGTCACCGATGGCGCGCAGGAGGAAGCTGCTCAGCGAGCCGGAGCCGACGCCGGCCTCCACGACGCGGGCGCCGGGGAAGATGTCGGCGAAGGCCAGGATCTGCCCCGCGTCCTTGGGGTAGACCACGGCGGCACCGCGGGGCATGGACAGGACGTAGTCGGGGAGCAGGGGGCGCAGCGCGAGGTAGGCGACGTTTCCCGTGGTACGGACAACACTGCCCTCGGGAGCACCGATCAGCTCGTCGTGGGGGAAGGCACCCTTGTGGGTGTGGAACTGCTTCCCCGCCTCGAGCGTGAAGGTGTAGTGGCGTCCCTTGGGGTCGGTGAGCTGGACCTGGTCCCCGACCTGAAAGGGCCCGCGACGGCGGGCGGCACCGGTCGGTTCGGACATGTGACCAGCCTACCGGGTGGCCTGCGGCCTGCTGACCAGTGTGGGTACGCGCGGGTCGCCGGCGCCTGCGAACGTGGTTGCGGCCCCCGGTTACGGGGACGGGCGGGACATCGCCGATACGAAGGCGCGTTCGACGTCGGCGGCCGAGAGGACGCCGTAGATCTCGCCGTTCTCCTCGGTCACGAGGTATTCCGTCGCCGGGTGCGCCCGAAGGGTGTCCAGCAGGTCCTCCCCCGAGAGCTCGGCGGAGACCCGCATGCCCTCCGTGAGGTCCTGCGCCAGGGAGCCCGCCGAGACCCAGGGGCGGCGGTGTTCGGGGACGCCTCCGATGGCCGCCTCGCGGACGAGGGCGGCGGGGCTGCCCTGTCCGTCGACGACGACCAGGGCGCGGGCCCCCGCCTCGTTGGCGCGGCGCAGGGCCTCGGAGAGGGGTGTGGCGGCCTCGACGGGGACGGCCCGGCGGGTGAGCGTGCGGGCACTGAGGCCGGGGAGGTGCTCGCGCAGCCGGGCCATGCGCAGGCTGTTGCCGGCGCCGGTCCAGATGATGGCCGCGAGGATGGCGGCGAGCAGGGCGTCGGTGAGGGAGTCGAGGCCGCCGAAGCCGGGTCCGGACTCGTCGGCCTTGCGGAGGTGGGTGAGGATCGGGAGGCCCACCAGGACGGCCACGGCGAGGGCGCGGCCGACCCAGGCGGCGGCGACGGTGCCGGTCATGGGGTTGCCGCTGAGCTTCCAGACGACGGCGCGCAGCATCCGGCCGCCGTCCAGGGGCAGGCCGGGCAGCAGGTTGAAGACGGCGACGAGCAGGTTGGACACCATGAGGCCGGCGAGCAGGACGCCGGGGACGGTGCCGGGCTCGACGGCGAGCACGCCGAGGTAGAAGGCGCCGGCGAGGAGCAGGGAGAGCAGGGGGCCGACGAAGGCCAGGACGAATTCCCGGCCGGGGGTCTCGCTCTCCTTCTCGATCTCGGAGACGCCGCCGAAGAACTGCAGCTGGATGCGGCGCACCGGCAGTTTGAAGCGCAGGGCGGCGATGGTGTGGGCGAGCTCGTGGACGAGGACGG
>NZ_JBFAPH010000553.1:0-2369 GCF_040675635.1 Streptomyces sp. NPDC049577 | reverse complement strand
TGTGCCCCTCGCGCGACGGCCTGCTCACCGAGATCCCGGCCCCCGACTACGAGGTCGCCGTCTTCGAGAACCGCTTCCCCGCCCTCGCCGGCGGCTCGCGGAGCGCGGACGGCACACCGGACAGGAAGAGCGCCTCCGCCTCCGTACGGCCGAGGCCGGTGAGCCGGGTGCGGTAGCCGCCGACGAGCCGGTAGCCGCCGGTGCGGCCGCGGTCGGCGTAGACGGGTATGCCCGCCTCGGAGAGGGCGAGGGCGTCCCGGGCGACCGTGCGCTCGGAGACCTCCAGCCGGCGGGCGAGCTCGGAGCCGGTCAGGGAGGAGTGGGACTGGAGCAGGAGCACCATCTGGATCAGTCGTGCCGCGCGCATGGGCCCCATGATGCCGGGCGCGCGGGCGGCGCGGGGCACGACGACAGGAGCCCGACCGCCGAGCCAGGGCACGGATGGGCGCACGGGGTCCTGTCGTCACCCCTGAGCCGTTCCGCGACAGGACAGGGCGCGCGGGACGGCTCCACGGGAGACGATACGCCTTTGATCGATGATCGATCAATACTGGGAGGTCAGAAGAGCTCAGACCTGGGGCGCGCAGCTCAGTACGTGCGTCTTCAGCAGTTCCCCGATGGCCGGATCGCGGCGCCGGAACGCCTCGGTGATGGCCGCGTGCTCCTCCGCGTGGGCGCGCGGCTCGGGGCTCAGCCAGCGGATCGACAACGTCGTCCAGACCTCGATGCCCAGGGACTCCCAGGTGTGCAGCAGGACGGAGTTCCCGGCGGCCCGGACGATCTCGCGGTGGAAGGCCACGGTGTGCCGGACCTGGGCCTCGCCGTCGCGCGCCCGGTCCGCCTCACGCAGCGCGGCGACCTCCCGCTCCAGCGCGGTCACGTCCCCGGCCAGGGCCTCGGCCGCCAGCTCGGCGGCCACCTGCTCCAGGCCCGCCCGGACCGGGTAGCTCTCCTTGAGGTCGTCGGCGGTCAGGTCGCGCACCCGCACACCCTTGTTCGGGGCCGACTCGATCAGCCGCAGCGATTCCAGCTCGCGCAGTGCCTCGCGCACCGGCGTCTGGCTGACCAGCAGCTCGGCCGCGATCCGCCGCTCCACGATCCGCTCGCCCGGCTGCCACCGCCCGCTGACGATCCCTTCCAGGATGTGCTCGCGGATCTGCTCGCGCAGCGACTGGACGACGGGTGGTGCCATGGGGTGCTCCTCAGGACGAGCGTGGTTCGCGGCCATTATCCCGGCGGGCCCGGACACGCCGAAGGGCGCGGCCCCGGTTCTCGTACGGGTACGAGAACCGGGGCCGCGCCCCGCGTCAGCCGTGGTGGGCCGTCGGTTCTTTACAGACCGATCTCGGTCTCGAACTCGGCGGCCTCCAGGATCTGCTTGACCGTCGTCAGGTAACGGGCCGCGTCGGCACCGTCCACCAGGCGGTGGTCGTAGGAGAGGGACAGGTAGGTCATGTCGCGGACCGCGATGACCGTGCCCTCCTCGGTCTCGACGACCACCGGGCGCTTGACGGTGGCGCCGATGCCCAGGATGGCGACCTGGTTCGGGGGCACGATGACCGTGTCGAACAGCGCACCGCGCGAGCCGGTGTTGCTGATCGTGAAGGTCGCGCCGGACATCTCGTCCGGGCTGATCTTGCTGGTGCGGACCTTGCCGGCCAGCTCCGCGGTCTTCTTGGCGATGCCCGCGATGTTGAGGTCACCCGCACCCTTGATGACCGGGGTCATCAGGCCCTTCTCCGAGTCGACGGCGATGCCGACGTTCTCGGAGTCGAAGTAGGTGATGGTGCCCTCGTCGTCGTTGATCCGGGCGTTGACGACCGGGTGGGCCTTCAGCGCCTGGACGGCGGCCTTGACGAAGAACGGCATCGGGGAGAGCTTGACGCCCTCACGCGCCGCGAAGGCGTCCTTCGCCTTGTTGCGCATCCGCATGATCTTGGTGATGTCCACCTCGACCACGGAGGTCAGCTGCGCCTGGCCGTGCAGCGCCTTCATCATGTTGTCGGCGATGACCTTGCGCATGCGCGGCATCTTGACCGTCTGACCGCGCAGCGGGGACGCCTCGACGACCGGAGCCTTCGGGGCGGCCACGGCGGCCGGGGCGGCGGCCGGAGCCGGGGCGGCCTTGGCGGCCTCGGCGGCGGCGATGACGTCCTGCTTGCGGATGCGGCCACCGACGCCGGTGCCCTGGACGCTGCCCAGGTCCACGCCGCTCTCGGCGGCGAGCTTGCGCACCAGCGGGGTGACGTACGCGCCGTCGGTCGCCGGGGCGGCCGGGGCCGGAGCGGCGGCGGCCGGAGCCGGGGCCGGGGCAGCCGGAGCGGCGGCCGGGGCCGGGGCGGGCGCCGGAGCGGCCGGGGCAGCCGGAG
>NZ_JBFAPH010000552.1:0-2376 GCF_040675635.1 Streptomyces sp. NPDC049577 | reverse complement strand
CCCGGGTCACCAGCGCCGTGAACGGCTCCGCGCGAGTGGACGCCGCGACCCTGGACTGGCTGGACCGCCTGCTGGCCGAGATGAGGACGTGGTGGTAGCGCTGGTGCCAGAAGTACCGGTCGTCGGCCAGTTTGATCAGGGCGTACGCGTACAGGTCGTCGCCGGTGATGTCGACCGGGCGGGCCATGTCCGCGGTGATGTGGGCGCGTGCGGCGGCCGCCGGGTCGGCCTCGCCGCTGACGTCGAGCAGCCGGAGGCGGGCGCCTCGGGCGGCGCCGGTGGTCTGGCGGGGCCCGTCGCGCTCCTCCGTCAGCCGGACGTGCAGTGTGCCGGCCTCCGCCACGACCTGGGCCAGGGCGGCCTCGAAGAGGCCGGCGTCGACCGGTCCGTGGATCTCGACGTATTCGCCGACGTTGTAGACGGGGGAATCCGGGTTCAGCCGGTGCGCGAACCAGACCCCGGTCTGGGCTGCCGTCAAGGGCAGCGAAGTGTGCTGGGCAGCAGACATGACTCCACCTCGGTCGGTGCTCCGACGGTCGGGAGAACGCGGAAACCGTGAACACGCCGCGTCACAGGGGAAGTTCCGGCACGGTGGGCGGAACGTCCGAATGATTTCCGCCGCCCGGCGCCCCGCTCAAGTCACGTGAAGGCGTTACCGCAGCCCCGGGAGCGCCGCCCCGGGAGTCCGTTTCACCCCCGACCGAGCGCCCCTTTTGTCCCCCTTCACTTTGGGGACATGCAGCTTGGTGAAGCATGTGACGTGTTGTCGGGAGCCCGTCTTGACAGCAGGCTGGAGCCAGCCGACGACGACCGGAACACGATCGTCACGACCAGTCGGTGTTCGATGGGACGGCGGCCGCACGCGCCGCCGGAAGAAGGGGGACCCCTTGATGAAGCGCTGGATTCTCGCCGCGTCCGCCGTGGTGGCCGCTCTGGCCCTCCAGGTGATGCCCGTGACGGCCTCGGAAACGGCCGGGAAGGCGGGCCCGTCCGTGGTGGCCGCCGACGCGCCGGCCGGGAACGGGCATCCGATTCCCTTCCCCGGAGGCATCAAGCGCCCTCACGACGGCAAGGGCACCACGGACACCTCGTGGGGCGGCTGACCCCCGGGCACGGCCCGCGCGGCACCGCCCGGGATCCGGGCGGGCCGGGCGGCCCCGGGCCCCGGCGGTGAAGGCACCCCGCCGGGCCCGGCGGCGGGCCGCGTCACACCTCGGGGCCGGCCTCCGCTGCCACGCCGGTACCGGCACCGGTGGCGGCGTCGGGTTCGGCCAGGCCCCGGGCGGCCGCGAGCACGCCCGCCTGGAAGCGGCTCACGGCACCGAGCTCCTCCAGGATGTCCGCGATGTGACGGCGCGCCGTGCGGAGCGACATCCCCAGCCGGCGGGCGATGGCCTCGTCCTTCAGACCGGCCGTCAGCAGCTTGACGATCGTCTCGTGGATCTCGCGGGAGACCTTCTCCAGGTCCTGCCCCACCGCGGTGGCGAACGGCGTCGCGCGGTCCCAGGTCTGCTCGAAGAGCTCGCACAGATAGGCCACCGTGTTCGGCTCCCGGACGGCCACGGCGCCCCAGCTGCCGTCCTGCACAGGGATGAAGGCGAGTTCGCGGTCGAAGACGATCAGCCGGCCGAACAGCTCGTGCGCGGTCCGGTACTGGCCGCCCAGCGCCCCCGCGGCCGCCACGTAGGCCTGGCTGGGCCCGTTGAAGCGTGCCGTGTGGTGGTAGAGCGTACGGATCCGCACCCCGCGCTCCAGCATGGCCCGGTCCCGGCCGAGCGCCTCCTGCATGGCCTCCGGGACGCGCGAACCGCCGCCGGGCTGGCAGGTGAGCACCTCCATGGTGCATCTGTCCGAGGCCTGGTTGAGCGCGTTCCGCACGTCCTGCACGTTCTCCAGGACCTCCAGCGCCTCCGTGGAGGAGCGGCGCAGGTGGTAGTAGGAGCCGAAGCGCCCGAGTTCCTCGCGTATCGCCCCGAGCGCCTCCTGCTGCTCCCGTATCCGCGCCTCGACCGGCGCGGCCAGCTGGGCGGAGGCCGTCTCCGGCGCCACCGCGAAGACCTGCGCCGGGTCCTCGGGGCTCGTGTGCACCAACCGGGCGCGGCGCAGTCGTTTCAGGCTGAGCGCGGCCTCCTCCGGGCCGATCCCGGTGGCTGCCGCGATCACCTCCGTGTCGGAGGAGCGGTGTTCCAGCACATGGCCGTAGACCACCATGTCCGTCTCCTCGAGCTCGTGGACGGCATCGAGCTCCGCGATCTGCCTTGGTTCTTCCACTCTCGGCCCCCTGGCGGCGCTGTCACGGGAAACACCCCCACTGGGGCACTTCGCCTCGGGAGGGGACGAACATCCACTTCACCAGCCGCGCGATCACCCCGAGCG
>NZ_JBFAPH010000551.1:0-2377 GCF_040675635.1 Streptomyces sp. NPDC049577 | reverse complement strand
GCGCTCCGCAGCATGCCGTCCCGCGCGGCGACGGGGAGTCGCATCAGCTCCGGGCGCGGATCACAGGGGAAGACCGCGCGCAGGGCGATGAGCACCTGTTCCGCCGCGTCGAGCACCATGCGCTGCCCGGCCGTCTTGCCGGCGACGCGCAGCGGGAGCAGCGCCGTACCGAGCCGGTCGTCGGGCAGCGGCGCCCGGGTGACGGGCACCGAGCCCGCCGTGTGCCAGGCGGCCTCGACCGTGGGCAGCCCGGGATCGCGCAGGGCCGTGGACAGCAGGGTGCACTCCCCGCCGGTCAACCGTTCGCCCACCACGCGCAGTTCGGGCTCGGTCTGCACGGCGACGTCCAGCCGTACGGGCCCCATCGGCCCCTGCACCGTGCACCCGATGCGGAAGCCGCGCCGCCCCTGCGCGTCGGGCTTGGCGTGCGCCGGCACGCACGCGGCCGGTCCGCCGGCCACCGGCCCGAGGGCCTCCTGGAGGGTGTCCCCCGCTGCGAGCCGCGACAACGTCTCGTACGCCTCCAGCGCACTGGACTTGCCGCTCCCGCTGGGCCCCCGGAACAGCGTCAGCGGCGCCAGCCGGTAGACGGCCTTGCGGTGCGACTTGAAGGCGGACAACCGCAGTTCGGTCACGACGGGCCGCTGATACGCGGCCGGCCGGGCACAGCTTGCGTCCATGCCCGGACCGTATGCGGCGTCCGCTCAGCCAAACCGTTTCAGCTGATCATTCTTCCTACGATCGGAGTACCCGGCGGCCACCTCCGTCCCTTCGGGTGCGAGCAGGAAGACGTGCGTGTCGACCCGGTGCATCACACTGCCCAGGCCGAAGACGACACCGCTCGAGAAGTCGAGGATCCGCCTGGCGACGTCGGTATCGGCGCTGGTCAGGTCGAGCAGGACCGGCGTACCGGCCATGAGGTGCTCGGCCACCTCGCGGGCGTCCGCGAAGATCTGCACACGGAGCACGACGAAGCGCCGCTGGTGGTTGGCGGGTTCTTCCTCGGGCAGGGCCCGATGGTCTGGCCAGGACGGCCAGGCGTGATTGCTTCGCAGCGGGACGACCTCGGCCAGTCCCTCCCACTGCGTGTCGGTGGCCTCGGACCGGTTCACCGGATCACCCCTCCGGGGAACTCGCTGGCTATGAACATTCGGCCATTCTAGGGACAATTCTGCTGTGTTTGGCCGAATGACACGCGCGGCCTGCCGCCCCTGACGGCGGTGGTGACGCTTCAGTGCCGCCGGCGCCTCTCCGAGCGAGGGAGGCAACGGCGGCACTGATGTGGAGGGCCTTCGCTGCAACAAAGGCCATCCGGTCCCCTGTTCTTGTCGAGTGGCAACGGCCGGGGAGACCGCGACGGTGAGCCGTGGCCGGTGGCACGGCGAAGGAGTCCCGGGCTGGACGGACCCGGGGGAGGTAACCGGCGAATCCTTGGTTGCGTCTCCGCTCAGGAGACGGTGCCGGCATGGCATGCCGGCCCTCGGGCCGCGAGGTGCGGGCAGAGCGATGGTCGGGCACCGGGAGCCGGAGGTGCCGGCGGCAGGTGGGAGCTGCGGGGCGTGCCGCGTGGCGAGGAGTGCGCCTGGGACGGCCTCGGCCTCTTGCGGCGCTCGGTGGCGATGCTCCGGGGACTGGTACCGTCGGGCAGGCGCCAGACGCTCCGGAGGGTGAGGGCAACCAGCGATCGAACGCTGAGGAGCAACCGGAACACGGCTGTCCGTGCTCGTACTGCTGCCATGTCAGCCACCTTTGGTCATTCGACTGCTGGTCAGTCCACCGTCGGCATCCGACAGTGTGGTTCTGTCCGGCTCCTGACGCCCGTGCACCGCGCCAGGGGTTCCCGAGCGGCGTCGCGGGGAGCCGATGCCTTGAAGAATCACCACTCCACCTCTGCCGGCACAAGGGCCTGGGTCGGCGAGGAAAGGGGACTTCGCCGCACCCGGT
Organism: Streptomyces sp. NPDC049577; assembly: GCF_040675635.1. Classification (NCBI taxonomy): domain Bacteria; kingdom Bacillati; phylum Actinomycetota; class Actinomycetes; order Kitasatosporales; family Streptomycetaceae; genus Streptomyces; species Streptomyces sp. NPDC049577. The sequence goes on along the minus strand of NZ_JBFAPH010000551.1, from coordinate 433 downwards.
GCGAAACGGTCACCGCTCAATGGGCATTTGACCTGCGACGACGGACGCGTCGGCCGCTCGCAGTAATCGGGACAAGGCGAAACACGCACGCGTGCGCCGTCTTTACGCCATTCGTGTGCCGGGTGGAAGGTGTGCGCTGAGGCATTGTTCCGTCGGCTCTGCAAGGCCGGTGGGACGCACGAGTGCCTCGTGTCGAGTGGCAACGGACCGAGGAGATCACCTTGGACATGCTCAGCCCGGACCACCTTCCCTCCATGCACCACCAGCCCGAGACCGGCTTCGGCCGGCCGCTCCCCGGCGTGCCCTGTGTGGACGACGCCACCGCGCCCGTCAAGCCCGGCGGCCCCGTGCGGCCCGGCACGGCGGGCATCGTCGTCATCGTCGTCGTGGTCTTCGCCACGGCCGCCACGATGGCACTGCTCGGGCTGCCCCC
>NZ_JBFAPH010000550.1:0-2380 GCF_040675635.1 Streptomyces sp. NPDC049577 | reverse complement strand
GTGTTGATGCACTGCGAGCCGCGCCCGAGCACGGTGACGACGCCGCCCTCGTCCACCGTCGCCAGGTCGCCGAGCAGCACCCACCGCTCGCCGCGCGCGGTGAAGAAGGTCTCCGCGGTCCTGGCCGGGTCGTTGTGGTAGCCGAGCGGGACGTGGCCGCGCTGGGCCAGCCGCCCCGGCACGCCCGGGGGTACCGGGCGGTGGGTGACCGGGTCCACCACGGTCGTACGGCTGTTCACACGCAACCGGAAGCCGCGCTCCGGGCCCGAGTCCTCCGTGGCCGTGCCGTTGAAACCCGACTCGGAGGAACCGAAGTTGTTCAGCAGGCTCACCCCGGGCAGCAGCCGCGCGAACTGCTCGCGGACCGTCTCCGAGAGCATCGCTCCCGAGCTGCTGACGCTCAGCAGCGACGAGCAGTCCGTGCCGCGCAGGGGGCCGTCGAGCGTGTCCAGCAGCGGGCGCAGCATCGCGTCGCCGACCAGGGACAGGCTCGTCACCCGCTCCCGGCCGACGGTCCGCAGCACCTCCTCCGGCGCGTACTTGCGGTGCAGGACGACCTTCTGGCCCAGGCAGAAGGCGATGAGCGCGGTCAGTGTCGACGTCCCGTGCATCAGGGGAGCGGTGGGGAAGAAGACGAGTCCCTCGCCGCCCGCCGCGACCCGCGCCGCCAGCTCCTCGGGGCGCCGGACGGGCTCGCCGCGCGGGGCGCCGCTGGCCAGACCGGAGAAGAAGAGGTCCTCCTGCCGCCACACCACGCCCTTGGGCATGCCGGTGGTCCCGCCGGTGTAGATGATGAATCGGTCGTCGCCCGAGCGGTCGCCCGTGGCGCGCCCCGGCGAGGCGGATGCCTCGGCGTCCGCGAGGGCGACCGGCGCGATCCGCGGTCTCGGGGCGTCCGCCGGGGGCGTCCCGGCCCGGACCAGATGGCGCAGCCGGTTCCCCGCCCGGGGGAGGGCCGCCGCTACCCGCCCGGTGAACTCCGCGTCGAAGACGAGCGCCGCCAGGTCCGCGTCGCGGTACAGATAGGCCAGCTCGTCCTCGACATACCGGTAGTTGACGTTCACCGGCACGGCCCGGATCTTCAGGCAGGCCCAGAGGGCCTGGAGGTACTCCACGCCGTTGTAGAGGTGGAGCCCGACGTGCTCGCCCCGGCCGATCCCGTGCTCGCGCAGGTGCGCCCCCAGCCGGTCGGCGGCGGTGTCGAGCTCCGCGTAGGTCAGCCGGCGCTCGGCGCCGCCGCCCGGGTGGTCGAGATGGACCAGGGCCTCACGGCCGGGAACCGTGTCGACGACCGACTCGAAGAGGTCGGCGAGGTTGAAGTCCATGGCCCTACAAATTATCTGACGTAGCGTCAGAAGACTATTGAAGCGCCCGGCCGTCTCCGCCACGCTGTTCCCCGGACCGACGGGAGGACCGCCATGGACGCCATGGATGCCACGGACGCCAGGGACGCCACGGACGACGGCCGGCCGGCCGGCACCCCGCATCTCACCGTGGAGCACGTCGGCGCGACCCTCGTGCTCACCCTCGACCGGCCCGAGGCCCGCAACGCGCTCTCGCCGCCCATGCTCGTCGGGCTGTACGACGGCTGGCTCGCCGCCGACGCCGACGACGGCGTCCGCTCGATCGTCCTCACCGGCGCCGGCGGAGCCTTCTGCTCCGGCATGGACCTCAAGGCCCTGGCCGGCGGCGCCACCGCCGGCGGCCCCTGGCGGGCCCGCTTCGACGCCGACCCGGACCTGCACTGGAAGGCCATGCTCCGCCACCACCGGCCGCGCAAACCCGTCATCGCCGCCGTCGAGGGACCCTGCGTCGCCGGAGGCACCGAGATCCTCCAGGGCACCGACATCCGCGTCGCCGGTGCGAGCGCCACCTTCGGGCTCTTCGAGGTGCGCCGCGGACTCTTCCCCATCGGCGGCTCCACCGTCCGCCTGCCCCGGCAGATCCCCCGCACCCACGCCCTGGAGATGCTCCTCACCGGCCGCCCCTACACGGCCGACGAGGCCGAACGCATCGGCCTCGTCGGCCACGTCGTCCCCGACGGCACCGCCCTGGCCAAGGCCCTGGAGATCGCCGAACTGATCAACGCCAACGCCCCGCTCGCCGTCGAGGCCGTCAAAGCCTGCGTCCACGACGCCGCCGCCCTCCCCGAACCCGAGGCGCTCCGGCTCGAACTCGACCGTGGCCGCCCCGTCTTCGACACCGCCGACGCGAAGGAGGGCGCCCGCGCCTTCGCCGAGAAACGGCCCGCCGTCTACCGGCGGGCCTAGCGGCCGGCCACCTGGTCATGGCCGATGCCTCGGTCGTGGTGGCCGCACATGCCGCCGGATCCTCGCCGCAGTGGCTGATCGCCGTTGCGGCGGACAGTTCCTCTCACGCC
>NZ_JBFAPH010000549.1:0-2382 GCF_040675635.1 Streptomyces sp. NPDC049577 | reverse complement strand
GCTGGGCGTGCTGGTGGACCACCTGGTCCCGGGCTCGAAGGAGTCGCGCATCGCGGCGTCCGTCACGGACGAGCACGTGCTCGACGAGGGCCGCGTCGTGGCCCGCGGCACCCCCGCCGAGCTCCTCGCCGGGCTGGCGGAGCGCCGGACGGTGACCGTGGCGAGCGCTCCCGGCCAGGTGCCGGGGGCCCTCGCGCGCGCCTGGGACGGGGACTTCGCGGCGGCGGACTGCCGGCGCCCCGAGGAGGGCGGCCTGCGCTTCACCACCACCGGCACCGCTCAGCTCGCCCTCGCCCTGCGCGTCCTGGCCGAGCACGGCTGCTCCGGTGTCTCCGTCGCCGGCCCGGGACTCGGCGACGTGTACCGGGCCGTCATCCCCGACCGGGAGTTCGGCGTCCGATGACCGCACACGTCCGTACCGCCTGGCTGCTGATCTCGCGCCGGCCCGGGCTGCTGGCCCTGCTCTGCTTCGTCCCGCTGTACTCCCTGGTGTTCTTCACCGTCGTCCGCGACGGCGGCCAGCCGGAGCTCGCCGCGCCGGTCGCGCTCACCGCCTTCACCATGACGATGTGGTCGCACGCGGTGTTCGTGGCCTCCGAGGCCGTCGACCACGACCGTGCCGAGGGGATGCTGGAGATACTTCTCGCCGCGCCCGGCTCGTACACCCGCTCCCTGCTGCTGCGGATCGCCACGGCCGCGGCCCTGTGCCTGCCGGCCGCGCTGGAGATCGTGCTCATCGGGACCGCCGGCTTCGGTCTGCCGCTGCGGGTGGCCGCGCCCGGCCCGTTCCTCGCGGCACTGCTGCTGACCTTCGCCGGGACCGTGGGCACGGCCACACTGCTGTCCGGGCTCTTCGTCCTGGTCCGCGGCGCGCGGACGTACCAGAACGCGCTGACGTACCCCTGCTATCTGCTGGGCGGGCTCGTCGTCCCGGCCTCGCTGCTGCCGCAGCCGCTGGCCGCGCTGAGCCGGGCCTGGTTCCTGTCCTGGGGCGCCGACCTGATGCGGGACGCGCTCACCGGCGACCCGACCGGTACCGGGCCGCGCCTGCTCGCGCTGGGGCTGCTCGCCGCGCTGCAGTGCGTCCTCGGCGTCACCGTGCTCCGTTCCGTCGTCTCCCGTGCCCGTGAAGGGAGCGTGGCCCTCCATGCCTAGGCTCGCCCTCGTCCGTTCCCTGGACCGCCGGCTGCACCTCTTCCAGCTCGGCGTGCAGGCCGGGTTCGCCGACTACCGGCGCATGTTCACCTGGCGCACCTGGCTGTTCGGCTGGCTGTTGCGGCTGCTCGCGCAGGTCGCCTTCTTCGCCTCGCTGGGCCGGCTGCTGGGCGCCCCGGAGAGCCGGGACTACATCGCCCTGGGCAACGCCGCCCTGCTCGGGCCGCTCGGCGCCCTGGGGGTGGTCGCCTCGTGCGCCGCCGAACGGCGGGCGGGCACCCTGCCGTTCCTGCTCCTGGGCCGTGCCGCCCCGCTGCCGGTGCTGGCCGCCCGCGGGGCGTACTGGGTGTGCGACGCGGCGGTCACCGCCGCGCTGGCCACCGCCCTGCTCCCGCTCGTCACCGGCTTCTCCCTGCCGACCGGCGCCCTGGCCGCCGTGCTGGCCCTGGAGGTCCTCGGCACGGTCTCCTGCTACGCCCTGGCCCTCACGCTCACGCCGCTGAGCATGCGCTTCCCCGAGTCGCGGGGCTATCTCACCTCCGGGGTGCTGGTGCTGCTGATGCTGTTCGGCGGGGTGAACACCGCCCCGGCGTCCGGTCCGGGCGCCGTGGTGGCGGCCCTGCTCCCGATGACGCACGCCCTGACCGCGATCCGCGCCCTGGCCGCCGGCGGGCCCCTGCCCCCGGCCCAGGTGCTGGGCGAGTTGCTGGTGTGCGCCGGCTGGACGGCGGCCGCGGCCCTGCTCGTCCCCTGGGGCCTGCGCCGCGCCGCCCGGGCCGGCGCGCTGACCTGACACACCCTCCTGTCCACAACAGGAATTTTCCATTCCCCTTCGCCGGGGAACTTCCCGCGGGCTCCGCCGACTTGGGGTCGGCGGGGCTGTCGCTATGATCCGAAAACCCACGAACCATGCCCGAGGAGCTCTCCTTGACCGACGTGACCATCTCCGTCACCCGCGACACCCGGCACAGCACCGAGACGCTCCCCGCGGGCACGACCTACGCGACGCTGTTCGCTGGGGACCGCGCGGTGATCGCGGTGCGGGTCGACGGCCGGCTGTGCGACCTGGACACCCCGGTGACGGACGGCGACACCGCCGAGCCGGTCGCCGTCGGCAGCCCCGACGGCCTGGACATCCTGCGGCACTCGACGGCGCATGTGATGGCGCAGGCGGTGCAGGAGCTGTTCCCGGAGGCGAAGCTGGGCATCGGTCCGCCGGTGAAGGAC
>NZ_JBFAPH010000548.1:0-2382 GCF_040675635.1 Streptomyces sp. NPDC049577 | reverse complement strand
GGCCGACGCCGCCGAGCACCACCCGAGCCACCTCGGACACGCACTCACGCCGAGCCTTCAGCTCGGCACACCACCCGGGCGCAGCCCGGTACGCACCACCGCGAGCGCAAGCCCGCACCACACAACCGCCGAGCCCAGCCCGGCACCGCACCACCCGGGCACAAGCCCGGCACGCACACCCCGGGCCCGCCCGGACCCGCACAGCCGCCGGGCGCAGCCCGGCACCGGACCACCCGGGCGCAAGCCCGGCACCGCACAGCCGCCGGGCGCAGCCCGGCACCGTAACAACCGCCGGGCACCGGCCCGGCTTCGCACCACCCCCCGCGAACCACACCACCACTCCCACCGGAGGCATTCGTGTCCACTCGCCGTCGATCCCTGCGCGCTCGCAGAACGGCCACCGCCGGCTCGCTCATAGCCGGTGCGCTCGCGGCCGGGCTGCTCGTGCCGCAGTCCGCGAGCGCCAGCGCGGGCGAGGGGGTGCGTATTCACGACATCCAGGGCACGACCCGCGTCTCGCCGCTGGCCGGGCAGCAGGTGACGGGCGTGCCCGGCATCGTCACGGGCGTGCGGGCGTTCGGTTCGTCGCGCGGGTTCTGGTTCCAGGACCCGAACCCGGACCGCGACTCCGCGACCAGCGAGGGCGTCTTCGTCTACACCGGGTCGACCACCCCGGCCGTCGCCGTCGGCGACTCCGTGCTGGTGTCGGCCACGGTGACCGAGTACTACCCGGGCGGCGAGAAGGCCGGCCTGCAGTCCGTGACCGAGCTCACCAAGGCCACATGGACCGTGCAGTCGTCCGGCAACCCGCTGCCCGCCGCCGTCGTGCTGCGGCCGTCGTCCGTCCCGGCCCGTTACGCGCCCGACGCGCACGGCGGTTCGATCGAGAAGCTCCCGCTGAAGCCGGGCAGCTACGCCCTCGACCGCTTCGAGTCCCTGGAGGGCATGCGCGTCGCGGTCGCGAACGCCCCGGTCGTCGGCGCGACCAACACCCACAACGAGCTGTGGGTCACCGCCGACCCGGCCCACAACCGCACCGCGCGCGGCGGCGCCCTCTACACCGGGTACCGCGACCCGAACGGCGGCCGGGTGAAGGTGAACTCGCTGATTCCGTTCGCCCAGCGCCCCTTCCCGGTCGCGAACGTCGGTGACCAGCTGACCGGTACCACCGCCGGCCCGCTCGACTACGACAACTTCGGCGGCTACACGCTCCAGGCGACCGAGCTCGGCACGCTCAAGGACAACAAGCTGGCGCGCGAGACCACGCGCAAGCAGAAGAGCGGCGAGCTGGCGGTCGCGACGTACAACGTCGAGAACCTCTCCCCGAAGACGCCGCAGGCCAAGTTCGACCGGCTGGCGTCCGCGCTGGTCACCAACCTCGCCTCGCCGGACATCGTGGCGCTGGAGGAGGTCCAGGACAACGACGGCCCGGCCGACCACGGCGTGGTCGACGCCACGCAGACGCTGACGAAGCTGACCGAGGCCATCAAGGCGGCCGGCGGTCCCGCGTACCAGTGGCGGCAGATCGACCCGGTCAACGACCAGGACGGCGGCCAGCCGGGCGGCAACATCCGTACCGCGTTCCTCTTCAACCCCCAGCGTGTCTCGTTCACCGACATCCCGGGCGGGGACTCCACCACCCCGGTGAAGGTCGTCCGCGACGCCGCCGGCAAGGTCACGCTGTCCGCGTCCCCCGGCCGGATCGACCCGGCCAACGCGGCGTGGGAGAACAGCCGCAAGCCGCTGGCCGCCCAGTTCTCCTTCCAGGGCAAGCCGGTCTTCGTCGTGGCCAACCACTTCAACTCCAAGGGCGGCGACCAGGGCCTCGACAGCCGCTTCCAGGCCCCGGCGCGCGTCTCCGAGGTGCAGCGCGGCGAGCAGGCCAAGGCCGTCAACGCCTTCGTCAAGCAGCTGCTGGCGGCCGACCGGCGCGCGAACGTCATCGTGGCCGGCGACCTGAACGACTACCAGTTCTCGCCCGCCCTCAAGACGCTCACCTCGGGCGGGGTGCTGACCGACCAGGTCGGCCTGCTGCCCAGGAAGGAGCGGTACGGCTACGTCTACCAGGGCAACTCGCAGGTGCTGGACCACATCCTGACGAGCCCTCACATCGGTCGCCCGGACTACGACATCGTCCACATCAACGCGGAGTTCGCCGACCAGGCGAGCGACCACGACCCGCAGGTGCTGCGCTGGAAGCCGTAGCGAAGCCGTAGCACCGCTTAGAGGTCGGGGTCAGAACAATTAAATAGACCTGTACGGTCGAAGGGGTCAGGATCGTGGCGAACCGCGAGCCCACCCCGGAGGAGCTGGCCAAGGAGCTCGACATGACCCCCGAGAAGGTCATCGAGGTCCAGAAGTACGGCCGTGAGCCGATCTCCC
>NZ_JBFAPH010000547.1:0-2387 GCF_040675635.1 Streptomyces sp. NPDC049577 | reverse complement strand
GCCGCACCCGTGGGCCTGCGCCGGCTGCGCCGGACCGCGGCGCGCCCCACCACGGCCGCCACCCCGCCCGCCGCCACTCCCTCCGCCGCCCCCGCGGAGACCGAGGCGGCGGCACTCGAGACCTCCTGACCCCGGCCGGCCCCCCAGCGGCCGGGAACCCAGGAACACGCCCCGAGCCCGGACCCTTTGCCGGGCAGCGACACCACGGGGCACCGGAAACACCGGAACACCAGAAAGAGGCACTCTTCGTGCGTACCACCATCAAGCTCACCGCCGCCGCCGCGGCCGCCGCCGCCCTCACCCTCGGCCTGAGCGCCTGCAGCGCTCCCTCCGACACCTCCTCCTCCGGCTCCGCCAAGGGCAAGGACGCCGACCCGGCCGCCGAGCTCGTCGTCGCCGCCAGCCCGACCCCTCATGGCGACATCCTCAACTTCGTCAGAGACCATCTGGCGGCCAAGGAGGGCCTGAAGCTGAAGGTGAAGGAGTTCAACGACTACGTCCTTCCCAACACGGCCACCCAGAACGGCGAGGTCGACGCCAACTTCTTCCAGCACAAGCCCTACCTCGACGACTTCAACAAGAAGAACAAGACGGACATCGTGCCCGTCGTCAACGTCGAGCTCGAGCCGCTGGGCCTGTACTCCAAGAAGGACAAGAAGGCCGCCGACCTCGGCTCCGGCGCCACCATCGCGGTCCCCAACGACGCCACCAACGAGGGCCGCGCCCTGAAGCTGCTCGCCGACAACGGCGTCATCAAGCTCAAGGACGGCGTCGGCGCGGGCGCCAAGCTGGCCGACATCGAGGACAAGAAGGGCATCCAGTTCACCGAGCTGGAGGCCGCCCAGATCCCCTCCCGCCTGGCCGACGTCGACGCCGCCGTCATCAACGGCAACTTCGCCATCCAGGCCAAGCTCAGCCCCGCCAAGGACGCCATCGCCCTGGAGAAGGCCGACGGCAACCCCTACGCGAACTTCCTCGCGGTCAAGAAGGGCAACGAGTCCGACCCCCGCGTCCAGAAGCTCGCCAAGCTGCTGAACTCCGACGAGGTGAAGAAGTTCATCCAGGAGAAGTTCAGCAACGGCGCCGTCCTGCCCGCCTTCGGCCCCGTCGCGAGCTGACACCTTGTAACCTCAGGCGTCCGTACGGTCGCAGGCCCCGCGCACGACATCCCGTGCGCGGGGCCCACGCGCTTGGCGCACACGCCCGCGCATGCTGCATGCTGGTGCACCCGAGCCACACCCGGAACCGCTACACCGAGAACCGATACCACCCCCGAGCCCACCCGCACCCGGCGTTGGAGCAGCGCATGACATCCACCTTTCCGGACATCTCCATCAGTACGGACCGGCTGGTGCTGCGCCCGTTCGAGGCAGGCGACGTCCCCGCGCTCACCGAGATGATGAACGACGAGCTCATCACCGCCTGGACCGCCGCCCCCCACCCCTACACCACCGCCGACGCCCGCGACTGGGCCCTGCGCCGGGCACCCGCCGAGCGCACCTCCGGACGCGGAATCGTCTTTGCGGTCACCGAGTTCCTCACCCACCGCCTCGTCGGCATGCTCCACCTCCGCCGCACCGACTGGCACACCCTCGCCGCCGAGGCCGGCTACCTCACCGCCCCCTGGGCCCGCGGCGAGGGCTACGCCTGCGAATCCGTCCTCGCCGTCGCCGAGTGGCTCTTCCGCGACCAGAAGTTCGAACGCCTGGAACTGCGCACCGCCGCCGACAACACCGCAGCCCAGCAGGTCGCCCAGAAGATCGGCTGCATCAGCGAGGGCGTGCTGCGCAACGCGTGGATAGGCCGGAGCCGCACCGCGGACGGCGGCTGGACCGAGATCCGCACCGACCTCATCGTCTGGAGCCTGCTCCCCGAGGACCTCGACGACGGCGACGACCCCCGGGAGCGGCCCGCCGCCGACGGCGCCGGCTACGGCGAGTACGGGGACTACGGCGACTACGGCAATTACGCCTCCGCCTTCCCCCGCTGGCGCTGACCGCGCCGCCACCACCCGCGCCGTTCCGGCTACCGCGCGTACCCGTCGGGGTACGCTCACTGTCCTGCCCGCGCGCACCGCCGGGCCCGACCCGCGACAAGCCCCAGGAGACTGACGACGATGGCCGACCGGGTCACGGTGATCGGCTGGGACGGCTCACCGCTGACGGACGCGGCCCGCTCCGCCGTGGGCGCCGCCACCCTCGTGGCCGGTGCCGCGCACCACCTGGCACTGCCCGAGGTCCCGCCCACCGCCGAACGCGTCCGCCTCGGCAGCCTCGACCTCGCCGCCCGCCGCGCACTGCGGCAACAAGGGCGGCTTCACCGAGCCCAAGCAGTTCTCCGGCCTGCTCTCCACCCACCTCGGCCCCACCCAGGACACCGGCTCGGTG
>NZ_JBFAPH010000546.1:0-2399 GCF_040675635.1 Streptomyces sp. NPDC049577 | reverse complement strand
CGAACTGCGCCGGTGCGCCCCCGGGCGCACGCCCGTCGAGATGCCGGGCGGCCTCACGCTCGCCCCGGACCGCGACCTCGACTGGCTCGCCACGGCCGACCTGGTCGTCGTCCCCGGCGTCGAGGACCACCTGGCCCCCGTACCCGAACCCGTCCTCGACGCACTGCGCCGGGCGCATGCCGCCGGCACCCCCGTCGCCTCCCTGTGCGGCGGCGCGTTCGTCCTCGCCCAGGCCGGACTGCTCGACGGACGCCGCGCGGTCACCCACTGGAACCTCACACCGCTCCTGGCCGCCACCCACCCCACCATCGAGGTGGTCCCCGACGCGCTGTTCATCGAGGACGGCGGCATCTGGACCGCGGCCGGGGTCGCCGCCGGCATCGACCTCTGCCTGCACCTCGTCCGCACCGCGCACGGTGCCGAGGCCGCGGCGACCATCGCCCGCGCCATGGTCACCGCACCCTTCCGCACGGGCACCCAGGCCCAGTTCATTGAGCACCGCGCTCCCACCACCCCGGACGGCGACGCCGACGGCACAGCCGCCGGCGTGCTGGCGCTCGTCCGCGAACGGGCGCTCCGCCGGCTCTCCGAGCCGCTTACCGTCGCCGACCTGGCCGGCTGGGCCGGCATGTCCCCGCGCTCCTTCGCCCGCCACTTCACGGCCGGCACGGGCACGACTCCCATCCAGTGGCTGCTCGACCAGCGCATCGCCGCCGCCCAGCAGCTCCTCGAACGCACGGCCCTCCCGATGCCCGAGATCGCCCGCCGGTGCGGCTTCGGCAGCGAGGTCACGATGCGCCAGCACTTCGCGGCCCGCCTCGCCACCAGCCCGCGCGACTACCGCCGCGCGTTCCGGGCTGCCGGCTGAGCGGGCCGCGGGGCGGGGACGCTGCTCCGGCGGGCCGACGGCCCGTCGGCCCCTCGGACCGTCGGTCTGTGTCAGGCCGGCTCCAGGAGCCCGATCGCCCGGTACGCCGCGTCGACGGTGGGCCTGGCCAGCTCCCGGGCCCGCTCGGCACCAGCCCGCAGCACCGCGTCCACGGCCGCCGGATCGGCCGCCAGCTCCGCGTGCCGCTCCCGCAGCGGCCGCAGGGCCTCCACGACAGCCTCCGCCGTGTCCTTCTTCAGCGCCCCGTACGAGCTGAACCCGCCGGCCAGCTCCGCGGGCGTGCCGTCACCGGTACAGGCGGCGAGGATCTCCAGCAGATTGGCCACGCCCGGCTGCGCCTCACGGTCGTACGCGACCTCGCTCCCGCTGTCCGTCACCGCACGCATCACCTTCTTGCGCACCACGTCCGGCTCGTCGAGCAGATAGACGATGCCCGACGTCTCCGCGTGGGACTTCCCCATCTTCGAGGTCGGGTCCTGCAGATCCATCACCCGGGCGGCGACGGCCGGCAGTACCGCCTTGGGCACGGTGAACGTGTGCCCGTACCGCTGGTTGAACCGCACGGCCAGGTCGCGCGTGAGTTCCACGTGCTGCGCCTGGTCGTCGCCCACGGGGACCTCGTCCGCGTTGTAGGCGAGGATGTCGGCCGCCATGAGGGCCGGATAGGTGAGCAGGGACAGCCGTACGCTGCCGCCGGTGGCCCGCTCCCGTGCGGATTTCTCCTTGTACTGGATCATGCGGCGCATCTCGCCGTCCGTGGCCGTGCACTCCAGGAGATAGGAGAGCCGTGTGTGCTCGTCGACGTGGCTCTGCACGAACAGCGTGCAGAGGGCGGGGTCGAGCCCGGCGGCCAGGAACAGGGTCGCCGCCTGACGGCTGAGCCTGCGGACCCGGGCGGGGTCGTGATCGACGGTCAGGGCGTGCAGGTCGACGACGCAGAACAGTGCGTCGGCGCGGTGCTGGTCGACCTCGACCCACTGCCGCACGGCGCCGAGGTAGTTGCCCAGGGTCAGATGGCCGGTGGGCTTGACGCCGCTGAAGATGCGAGTCCGGGTCACGCTGCTGCCTCCTCGGTGGATGGACCACCGCCCGGACAGCAAAAACGGCCGCCGAGGCGGCGGCCGTTGGGTGCGTGCGCTGTGCGCGCGAGTGTGCGGGCCGCCGGTCAGGCGGGCCACCACTGCTGGGTCAGCGCATGCTTGGTCATGGGACGACGGTAGCCCCGCAAAGTCCCTTGCGCCACCGGTTTGATGGCGCGTACGGGCTCGTGTACAGTTCTTCGGGTTGCTCCGGCGTCCCCTACGGGGCCCGGGCGACACTTCGAGCCGCACCGGCGGCATCCACTACTGCACGGCCCCTGAACGGGATGGATTTCGGCATGCCGAAATTCCGGAACGGACTTCGATTAGGAGTCACCGGGGAAATCCGCTAAAGTAGTGATCACGCCGGAAGGCGCGAAAAACCCCGCTCCAACAGGGGGCCGGAAACGGAATCCGAACCGGAAACGGAA
>NZ_JBFAPH010000545.1:0-2406 GCF_040675635.1 Streptomyces sp. NPDC049577 | reverse complement strand
CGGGAACGGAGTCCGGCATGACGGCCCGCACGGGAATTCCGGTGACCTTGTTCAGGCGGGCGGTGGAGCGGCTGCGGCCGGCGATCGAACACCGCGTCGCCGCGCTCCTCGCCGCCGTCGACCGCACGGGCGAGGTCGACGTCATCGCCGACCTCGCCGAGCCCCTGGCCCTGGACGTCATCTGCGCCCTGGTCGGCGTCCCCCTCGACGAGCGCGCGGAATGGCTGGAGGCCCTGTCGTGGCTGGCCGTGGGCTTCGATCCCGAGGCGCTGCGCCACCCGGAGACGGACTCCCGCGTCGCCTGCGCCCGGCTGGACTTCGCGCGCTACCTCCGCGTGCTGATCGAGCGCCGCAGGGCGGCCCCGGCCGGCGACTTCGTCAGCGCCCTGGTCGCGCCGGCGGCCGACGGGTCACTGCTGACGACCGAACAGATCGTCACCGCCGTCGGCCAGCTCGTCGTGGCCGGTTACGAGCCCGCCGTCAACCTGGTCGGGAACGGGCTGCACGCGCTCCTCGCCCACCCGCGCCAGCTCGACCACCTCCGGCTGCACCCCCACGCGGCGCCCACCGCCGTGGAGGAGCTGCTGCGCTGGGACCCGCCCATCCAGCTGATCACGCGCATGGCCCTGACCGACGCGGCGATCGCCGGCACCCGGGTGCCCGCCGGCACGATCGTGGGCCTGCTGGTGGGGGCCGTGAACCGCGACCCGGCCGTGCACGACGCACCGCACCGGCTGGACGTCACGCGGCCCTGCCGGCACCTGTCGCTCGGCTGGGGAGAGCACTTCTGCCTGGGGGCGCGGCTGGTGCGGGCACAGGCGGAGGCGATGCTGCTCGGGCTGGCGCGCTGCCGGCCCGTCGCGACGGGCGAGCCCCTGCGGTTCAAGCCGACGTTCATCAGCCGGGGACTGGAGCGGCTTCCGGTGGTGCTGACGGGGAGTCCGCCGCCGTCCCGTCCCTTCCCGTAGCCGCCGGGTCCCCGGACGGGGCCGGCAGCAGCCGCCGCAGGCAGCGCCGGCAGAGGTCGTCCACCGTCGTGCTGTTGAGGATCTCCACCGCCGGCACCTCGCAGCCCAGGTGCTGGTGGAGGGCCGCCATCAGTTCGGCGCCCATCAGGGAGTCCAGGCCCAGCTGGTCGAGGGGGCGATCGAGCGGGATGCGCCCGGGATCGGTCTGGAGGACGCGGGCCAGCACGGCGACGACCGCCTCGGCCACCCGGGCCAGGGCCTCCTCGGGCGTGGCCCGGGCCAGGCCCCGCGCCAGCTGCCGGGCCGCCTGCCCCGCCGTGCCGTCGTCCTCCGGCCGGACGAGCGAGAACCGGGGCGCGGCGACGGCGCCGACCGCGTGCCGCACCCGGCCCCAGCCGATGCCGGCCACGACCGCCACATCGTCGTCGCCCCGCGCGAGCAGCCCGTCCAGCGCGTCCAGGGCCTGTCCGGCGGGCACGGGGGAGAGGCCGACGCGCTCCATGAAGTCGCCCAGATCGTGCCGGGCCACGTATCCGGCGTCCGCGAGCGCACCCCAGGCGACCGCCAGGGCGGGCAGGCCGGCCTGGCGCCGGGCCCGTGCCAGCGCCTCCAGCGAGAGATTGGCGGCGACGTACGGAGCCTGGTTCGGATTGCCCAGCAGCGCGGAGGCCGAGGCGTGGACGACGAAGAAGTCCAGCGAACGGTCCCGCGTCAGACGGTCCAGGACCCGGGCGCCCTCGGCCTTGGCGGACAGCACCTCGCGCGCGGCCGCGTCGGTCAGACCGGTCAGCGGACCGTCGTGGAGCACCATGGCCGCGTGCACGACCCCCCGCAGCGGTGTCTCCGCGGTGTCCACCGCGTCGAGCAGCGCCTCCATCGCGGCGGCGTCGGCGACGTCGACGGCGTGCGCGGTGACGTGCACTCCCCGGCGGCGCAGCTCCTCGAGCAAGGCCGGTGCCTCCGGGCTCCCGGCGCCACGCCGGCCGACCAGGCACAGGCGCCGGGCGCCGCGCGCCGCCAGCCGGCGGGCCGTGGCGGCCCCGAAGCCGCTCAGCCCACCGGTGATCAGATAGCCGGCGTGGGGGTCGAGCACGGCCGGCGCCGGTGCCGGGTCGGCGGCCGCGGCAGGGGGCTGCTCCAGGGAGACGACGACCTTTCCGATGTGCCGCGAGTGCTGGAGCGCCTCGAACGCCTCCACGACCCGGTCGGCGCCGTAGACATGATGCGGATTCGGCCGGTAGGCACCCTCGTGCACGCGCCGGCCGACCTCGGCGAACTCCGCGGCGACCTGCGCGGGCCGCTCATGTGCCAGCTGTGCCAGGTCGGCGGCGCAGAAGGTGAGGTTGTTGAGGAAGGGGCCCAGGAGGAGCCGGTTGTTGGCGTAGAGGTCGCGCTTGCCGAGCTCCACGAAGCGGCCGCCCGGAGCGAGGGCCTCCAG
>NZ_JBFAPH010000544.1:0-2418 GCF_040675635.1 Streptomyces sp. NPDC049577 | reverse complement strand
CCGCCGAAGACCGTGCCGATGCCGAGCATCGTGACCGCCAGCACCCGCACGCCCGCTGCTGAGGTCACCCGTCCCCGCGGACCGGTGCTAGAAGGGGTACCACCGCACCCCGGCGTCTCCCTCCCGCAGCGACGCCACCCGGCGGCGGAACTCCGCGAGCGCCGCCGGGTTGCCCGGCGCGTTCTGGGCGACCCAGGCGCAGCTCGCCGTCTCGCGCGCGCCGCGCAGCACGGCGCACCCGTCCCACTCGCGCACGTCCCAGCCGTAGGCGTGGACGAAGGCGTGGTAGGCGTCCGGGTCCAGGCCGTACCGGTCGAGGCTCAGGGCCATGACCACCAGGTCGTGCTCCCGTAGGTCGCCCGAGAAGGTCTCCAGGTCCAGCAGCACCGGCCCGTCCGGGCCGACGTGCACATTGCGCGGCAGCGCGTCCCCGTGGATCGGCCCGGGCGACAGCCGCGGCGTCAGCGCGGCGGCCGCGGCGGCGAAGCCGTCGCGGCGCTCGCGCAGGTAGTCGGCGTCGCGAGGGTCGACGGCGTCCCCCGCCAGCCGCAGCCAGCGCTCCACCCCGCCGAGCAGGTCCCGGTGCGGCAGCCGGAAGGCCGGTGCCGGCAGGTCGTGGACGACGCGCAGGAGAGTGCCGAGGTCCGCGGGGGTCGCGGGGCGGACGGGCTCGGGGAGCCGGTGCCAGAGGGTGACCGGGTGGCCGTCGGACACGAGCGCCTCGGGCTCGGCGGCCCGTACGGCCGGGACACCGCACTCTTCCAGCCAGGCGGCGATGCGCAGCTCGCGTTCGGCGCGCTCGAGCAGCGAGGGGTCGCGGCCCACCTTCGACACGATCCCGTCGTGGGCGAAGACCGCGTTCTCGCCGAGCGAGAGGAGCCGCGCGCCGGCCGCCGCGGCCGGGTGTCCGGCCGCGGCGAGGAGCGCCCGGGCCCGGATTTCGGTGAATGCCGTGTCCGTGTTCACCACGACAGTCTCTCCCACGCCCCGAACGCCGCCCGGAACGGTCCTGTCCGAAAAGCGCCCGGCCGAGAAAAACCCATTGAACGAGACGGAACGTCTCGTCTAATGTTCGGTTCATGAGCACCGAACGCCCCGCCCACATCGCCATGTTCAGCATCGCCGCCCACGGCCACGTGAACCCGAGCCTGGACGTCATCCGCGAGCTCGTCGCCCGCGGCCACCGGGTCACCTACGCCATCCCCGAGTCCTTCGCGGACCGCGTCGCCGCCACGGGCGCCGAGCCGAAGGTCTACGAGTCCACACTGCCGACCGGCGAGGACCCCGGCGCGTGGGGCTCGGAGACCATCGACTACATCGAGCTCTTCCTGAACGACGCCATTGCGGCCCTGCCGCAGTTCGCCGAGCTCTACGCGGGCGACGAACCGGACCTCGTCCTCTACGACATCACCTCCTACCCGGCCCGCGTCCTCGCGCACCGCTGGAACGTGCCCATCGTCCAGCTCTCCCCGAACCTCGTGGCCTGGGAGGGCTACGACGAGGAGGTCGCCGCCGCGATCTTCGACCCCATCAAGGCCAGCCCGCGCGGCATCGCCTACTACGACCGCTTCACCGGCTGGC
The DNA here is from genome assembly GCF_040675635.1 of Streptomyces sp. NPDC049577. Taxonomy (NCBI): domain Bacteria; kingdom Bacillati; phylum Actinomycetota; class Actinomycetes; order Kitasatosporales; family Streptomycetaceae; genus Streptomyces; species Streptomyces sp. NPDC049577. Next base: position 837 of record NZ_JBFAPH010000544.1, on the reverse strand, counting down.
TGGGCGAGAACGGCATCACCCTGCACCCCGACACGTTCATCGGCGTCCCCGACCGCTGCCTCGCCCTCATCCCGCGCGCCATGCAGCCGAACGCGGACCGCGTCGACGAGACCCGCACCACCTTCACCGGCCCCTGCCAGGGCGACCGTTCCGGCGAGGGCACCTGGCAGCGGCCCGCGGACGCGGAGAAGGTGCTGCTGGTCTCGCTCGGCTCCACCTTCACCAAGCAGCCCGGCTTCTACCGCGAATGCGTGGCCGCATTCCGCGACCTGCCCGAATGGCACGTCGTCCTGCAGATCGGCAAGCACGTCGACCCCGCCGACCTCGGGGACGTCCCCGCCCACTTCGAGGTGTGCTCCTGGGTACCCCAGCTCTCCGTCCTCCAGCAGGCCGACGCCTTCATCACCCACGCCGGCATGGGCGGCTCCCAGGAGGGCCTGGCCTGCGGGGTCCCGATGGTCGCCGTCCCCCAGGCCGTCGACCAGTTCGGCAACGCGGCCCTCCTGGAGGAACTCGGCGTCGGCCGGCACGTCCCCATGGAGAACGCGACCGCCGACGTCCTGCGCGAGGCCGTCCTCTCCCTCGTCGGCGACCCCGCCGTCGCCGAGCGCTCGGCCGCCCTCAAGGCCGAACTCGCGGCGGAGGGCGGCACGCCGTTCGCGGCGGATCTGATCGAGGCGGAGCTGCGGGGCGCTTCCCGCGCTTCATGACCGTTTGATGAGCGTTCGGCGAACTTGATCGTTACAAGAAGCGCCTGCCCCTACCCTGGATCCATGCCAGTCAATCCCCCGGCCGTCGCCGAGCCGTCCCAAGAGGAGATAAACACCGAGATCCGCG
>NZ_JBFAPH010000543.1:0-2419 GCF_040675635.1 Streptomyces sp. NPDC049577 | reverse complement strand
AGAAGAAGGGCTTGCCGGGCGCCGGCCAGGGCTCGCCCCGGTCGGAGACGCAGCACTCCAGATTGAGGACGAACAGATCGGCCGCCGCCACGGTCTCGCGGATCTCGTCGCCCAGCACGGTGGCGGGGCGCGGGTCCCGTTCCAGCGGGCGGGCCACGCCGCGCCCCAGCATGGTGTCACCGGCGAGGGCCACCGTGATCGCCTTCATCCCGTGCCGCCCCCTTCCTCCTCGGATGCGGGCCGCCCGTTGTCTCTTACGCCTCTACGTCAAGAATACGAAACCGTGATCGATCGGTCCGCGCCGTAACGGACTTGGCGGATTTCGGCCCTGTGCACGGGCCGGACAGGCCGTGATGGTGGGGCCTGCGCCGTCGGCGGCCCGCTGACGGGGGAAAGCCGCACCGTGAGAGAGGGAGTCCCGCACATGCCTCCGATCCCGGTAAAGCCTGGCATCTACAGGATCCACGCCCATATCATCGGCCCGACCTCCCTGATGACGGCCACCGAGTACGCCGTCAAGCACGGCGCGCCCGTCATCACCGACCGTTTCAATCCCCTCCCGATCGAGCAGGAGTGGCTCATCGAGCCCGCCGAACCGGTCCCGGGCGCGCCCTATGTGATCCGGCTCGCCGTGCACGAGGGGGCGGGGATCGTGACCCCCGAGGACAAGCTCTGGGTCAACACCGTCCAGCGCGGCGAACTGGCGAAGTTCACGTTCGAGCGGGTCATCGGCGGCGTCAAGATCCTCTCCGACAAGGGTCTGGCCCTGCGCGCGGGCCATCGCGGCGCGCAGATCGAGCTGGTGCCGCCGAAGCCCGACTTCCAGGAGACCTGGACCCTGGAGTACGTCAGGCCCGTCAGCGAGGAGTAGCGCAGGGGTTCAGGGGCGACCCGGCCGAAGGGGCCGGGTCGCCCTCGCACGCGAGTGGACTTCCTGCTCCTCGAGTCCGCCCCCATGGATCACGTCGGAACCCAAGCCCCTGAGGTGGTCGTCCCGGCGGGCCGGACCAGAACGGCCACCGCGCCCTGCCCGGCCGGCAGCCCCGGCGGAGGCGGCGGCGTCAGGGACGGTAAAGGGCTCCTCATGGCCGGCTCCTCACCCGGCGGCAACGCATGGGTGGTCAAGTTCAGCAATGAATCGGGCGTGGAGAGGCGAGGAGCGGCCTTCGCCGTCTGCACCGCTCAGGCTCATAAGCGCGTGGCCGACACCCCCGTCACGGTAGCCGCCCACCAGCAGAGCGTCATCAGCTTCACCTGTTGCCCCGGGAGCCAGGTACCCACCGACGTCATCGACCTGCGGTTCGCCGCCCCGGGCCAGTCCTGCGACCCCGGCCAAGTGGCCGGCGGTGGTGGCTCCCGCGCGCGTGCGCAGAAGACGGAGCGGCGCCCCCGTAGCGCGGCCCTGCAACCCGCCCCGCCTGGCGCGGTCCCGGCGAGGCTCTCCCCCAACGGTTCGACACCGGGGCGAGGTTGTGCTTTCCACACACGGGACTCGCGGAGTTCTGCCGGTACTTGCCGATCACCCTCAAGGGCAACGGCACCGGTAAGTAAGGCGGTCCGCCCATGCCGGACACACAGTCCGCGGGCCGGCTCGCCGACCTCGCCGACCTCGAACGCCGTTACGGCGGCACCCTCACGGGGGCCGAGCGGGAACAGGCCGAGGCCGCCCTGGACGACGCCTCGGCCATCGTCCGCGCGCACGGGAACCCGAGCTGGGGCGCGGTCGTCGACGGCCGGCTGCGGCCGGTGCCGGCGGCGGTCAAGGCCATCGTCCTGGCCGTGGCCGAACGAAGGGTCCGCAACCCGGAGGGCTTCGTGTCGGAGTCGGCGGGTGAGTACAGCTACCGCATGCCCGAGCAGGGCGCGGTGGGCGGCTCCCTGTCGAAGGGCGAGCAGCTGCTGATCGAGCGACTGTCCGGTCGCAGCGCGATGCGCTCGCTGGAGACCGTCCGGGCGGTCGTCCTCACCGACCGGTGCTCCGGCTACCCCTACCCGGACCCGTCCGACCAGCGGGGGCTCGTGTGATCTTCCACCGCCGGGCCCCCGTCGAGCTGAGCATCTTCCCGCCGGACCCGGTGGGCGACGGGTACGGCGGCACCGCTCCGGGCCTGGGTGAGCCGGTGACCGTGCGGGCCTTCGCCCAGCCCGTGGACGCCCCGGAAGGGGTCGCCACAGGCTGGGCCGCCCCGGTGCGCCTGAAGGTGCTCATGGGGCCGTGCGAGGCCATCCGGGTGTGGGCGCGGGTGGAGATCGACGGCGAGCCCTGGCACGTCGTCGACCCGCCGCGCCTCCACGGGCCCTCACGCCGCACCCGCTACCTGTCGGCCGTCATCCACCGCGCGGCCGGCGGTGTGGGTCACTTCGCGGTGCAGATCGCCAAGGCCCGGGGCGCCCACGTGATCGGCCTGGCTAGCGCCGC
>NZ_JBFAPH010000542.1:0-2437 GCF_040675635.1 Streptomyces sp. NPDC049577 | reverse complement strand
GGTGGACGGACACCGCTGCGTCGCCGGCACCAGCACCGATCCCACCGACGGGCGGGTGGACTGCCTGGTCGAGTACGCCCCGCAGGCCGTGCTCGGCGACCGCGAACCGCTCGCCCGGCTGATCCACCGGGTCATGGCCGCCGAGCCGCGGCACGCCTGGCGCGACCTCGTCGTCCGCACACCCGCCACCGTCGTCCCGCCCGCCCCGCTCACCCGGGACCTCACCTATCTCGTCCTCGGCCCCGGCGCGGGCGTCCCCGGGCCGCAGCTCCCGCCCGGCCTGCGGATCGGGCCGGCGAGCGGCCCGGACGACGACGCCCGGGTGCGCGCCTGGCTGCGCCGGGCCGTCGTCGCGGGCAACGGCCAGCGCGCGATCGCCCCCGACGACGCCGCGATCGAGGAGACGGTGGAACTCTGCGTGAGCGCCCCGGACCGCCTCTCGCTGCTCGTCCGCGCCGACGGCCCCGCCGGGCCGGAACCCGTGGCGCACGCCACCCTGCTGACCGGGGCGCGGGACGAGCTCCACGGCACCCCCTTCATCGACCTCGTCGACATCCTCGTGGCCGACGGCCACGACACCCGGCTGCTGACCGCCGCCCTGGTCGCCGCCTGTGCCCGCCACGCCACCGCGGCCGGACTGCCCCTCGTCGGCAACGTCGTGCACGGCCGGCAGCCGGACGGCACCGATCCCGGCACGCGGGTCGTCGACTCCCTCGCCGCACGCGGCTGGCAGCCGCGCGACACGTACTGGCGCTGCGCCCTCGAACCGGACCTCTGGGAGCCCCGATGAGCCCGACCCCGCCCCCCGAGGGCTTCGCCCCCACCCTGCGGCTGCTGTGCGAGCTGCTCGGCGTCGACGAGGACTGCCCGCCGGGCGAACTCCTCCACCGGGCCCGCACCGTGAGCTTCACCCTCCCGCCGCTGCTGCTCTCCGCCGCGGAGCACGAAGGCCGCCGACTGGGCACCGGCTCCGCCGACGAACTGCGCCGCCACCGCGCCCGCCTCGCGCTCTACGACGAGGTGGCCGCCGCCGTCGCCCCCTACGGCGCACGCGTCCTCAAGGGACCGTCGCTGGCCCGCTTCCAGCCCGGATGGGCCGTGCGCACCTGCGGCGACCTCGATCTGCTGGTGGCCGACGAGCCCGCCTTCTGGCGGACGGCGCGGCGCGTCGCGCGGTCGCTGCCGGTGGACGACGTGCATCTCACCCTGATCGGCGACGGCCCGGAGCGGCACCTGGTGGCCGGTCTCTGCGCCCCGTCCGACGAGCCGTGGCTGGACCCCGGGCTCAAGGTGGAGATCGCCACGTTCGCCTGCTCCGGCGACTGGGAGACGGTGCCGCCACGCGCCGCCCTGCCCGCCGACGACGCGGTGGCGCAGCTGCTGCTGGTCGCCGAGGAACGCTTCCAGCGCGGCTTCACGGTGCGGGACGCGCTGGACTGCGCCGCCGTCCTGGCCTCCGCCGAGGCCCCGGGCCCGCAGGCCCTCGCGAAGGCCGCGGCCGACTGGCACCTCGCCCCCGAGCTGCGGGAACTCATCGACTTCGCACGTCTCTTCCCCTCCCTGGCGGCCGTCGTCGACCACAGCCACTCGGTGGCCCTCGCCGCCGCTTCCGCCGCCGAGCTCGCCCGCCGCGAGCGGCTGCGGCCCGCGGACCGGGACGCGCCCGACGGGGAGACCGGGCCCGAGCGCACGCGCCGCAGGCTCGCCGCGGGCGGCCCGGTGAACGAGCGGCTGCGGAACGGCTTCCCGGTCTTCGGCATGCCGCTCGGCGTCGACGGCCCCTTCCCGCCCGAGGACCGGGCGCTGCTGCACACGGCCGGCCAGGACACCGTCGCCACCACCCCGCTGGGCGCCTTCCTGCTGGTCAGCCAGGAGCTGGTCGATCCCGACCGGTACCGGGCGGCCCGGGAGTTCGCCCAGCGCCTCGCCGCCGGAAAGTGAGGAACCCCGTCATGTCCCTCTTGTCCCCCATGCGCTCCTCCTCCGCGCCCTCCGCGCCAACCGCCGGCGCGCCCGGCATCGAGGTCGCCGATCTCGTCCGGACGTACCGGGCGGGCGGGCGCAACGCGCTGGACGGGATCTCGTTCACCGTCGAGCGCGGCGAGACCATGGCGCTGCTCGGCCCGAACGGTGCCGGCAAGACCACCCTCGCCCGCGTCCTGTCCACCCTGCTCACCCCCACCGCCGGCACCGCGCGGGTGGCCGGCTTCGACGTGGTCCGCGAGCCGCGGGCCGTCCGTGCCGCCATCGGCCTGGTGCTGGGCGGCGAGCGCGGCCTCTACGGGCGGCTCACCGCCGAGCAGAACGTGCGCTACTGGGCCGCGATGTGCGGGCTGGGCCGCCGTGAGTCCCGCGAGCGGACCCTGGCCGTCCTCGAACAGCTCGGGCTGGCCGCGCACCGGTCCCGGCCGGTCGAGAAGTTCTCCCGCGGCATGCT
>NZ_JBFAPH010000541.1:0-2441 GCF_040675635.1 Streptomyces sp. NPDC049577 | reverse complement strand
CGCCGCGCGAGGCGGTCGAGCGGAGCGTCCGGATCCACGACGAGCTGGTGCGCACCTTCGAGTTCGAGGCCGCTGCCCAAGGACGGCACCGTCTCCGGCGCCTCCGGGCAGGGCTCGGACTCCTCCGGCCACGCCTCGCCCGCCGCCCGGCTCACCTACACCGGAGCCCGCGGGACGTCCGCCATCGACCTCACCGTCAACCGGCTGAGCCCCGGTCTCCCCGCCGACCAGCAGTCCGGTGGCTGCATGCCCGTCCAGGTCCGCCCGTACGACGAGTGCGAGGCCCGCAAGCTCGCCGACGGCTCGATGCTCTACACGACCAAGTCCTTCACCCATCCCAACAGCACCGCCGGGCAGCGGCGCTGGTACGTGGAGCTGGTCACCCCCGACGGCGGGGACCTGTTCCTCCAGGAGTTCGGCGGGGGCGCCGAGAAGGAGTCGGACAGCACCGCCGAGCCCGCACTGTCGATCGACCAGCTCAGCGCCATCGTGCGCAGCCCTGCCTGGAAGAAGGCCGTCGACGCGGTCCCCGTCCCGGCCGCCCCGCCCACCGGCGGAAAGCCGCAGGTGCCCGGCGACCGGATGGTGACGCTGCTGGCCTCCCTGCTGCCCGGCGGCACCGTCACGGACCGGCACGGCAGCCCGGGCTTCGCCGAGCTCGTGTACGACGACGGCAAGGGCAGGAACATGGTGCAGGTGAACGCCCAGCCCGGCATGAAGACGGTGCTGGCCGGGCACATGGACTGCTCCGGCGAGACCGGCGCGTGCAGCAGCGAGACCCTGGCCGACGGCACCCGCGTGAAGCTCACCCGCGGCCCCTCCGAGAAGGGCGGCTCCGCCGTCGTCTGGATCGCCGACACCCTGCGCCCGGACGGCTATCGCGTCGTGGTGCGCGAGTGCAACTCCTACGCCGAGAGCGGCCCGGTGACCCGCCCGGAGCCGGCGATCGGCCTGGACCGGCTGCGGGCCGTCGCGCTCGACGCGAAGTGGCTGCCCTGACGGACGGGACCGGGGAGGGCGGCGCGCGGGCACGCGGAATTCTCAGCTGATTCACAGAGTCCCGAAAGCGGGCTCTCACCCGCCGCCGCCACCATCCTCATCATGTCCACGCTCTCGCCCCAGGGGCGTACCCAGCTGCTGCACGAGGACGGAAGCGCCGTACGGGTGCTGGTCGTCGACGACGAGGCGTCGCTGTCCGAGCTGCTCTCGCTCGCGCTGCGCTACGAGGGCTGGGAGGTGCGTACGGCCGCGGACGGCGCGGAAGCCGTGCGTACGGCCCGGGAACTGCGCCCGGACGCCGTCGTCCTCGACATGATGCTGCCCGACATGGACGGCCTGGCCGTGCTCGGCCGGCTGCGGCACGAGCACCCGGACGTGCCGGTGCTCTTCCTCACCGCGAAGGACGCCGTCGAGGACCGCATCGCCGGGCTCACGGCGGGCGGCGACGACTACGTCACCAAGCCGTTCAGCCTGGAGGAGGTCGTCGCGCGGCTGCGCGGACTGCTGCGCAGGTCCCGCGCCGTCGCGGCCCGCGCCGACTCCGTCCTCACCGTCGGGGACCTGGTCCTGGACGAGGACAGTCACGAGGTGTCCCGGGGCGGCACCGAGATCCATCTGACCGCCACCGAGTTCGAGCTGCTGCGCTTCCTGATGCGCAACCCGCGCCGCGTGCTGAGCAAGCCGCAGATCCTGGACCGCGTCTGGTCGTACGACTTCGGCGGCCAGGCCAACGTCGTCGAGCTCTACATCTCCTATCTGCGACGGAAGATCGACGCCGGCCGCGCCCCGATGATCCACACCCGGCGCGGCGTCGGCTACCTGATCAAGCCCGCGGCCCCCGCGGCCCCCGCGACCCCGGTCGCCCCCGCGCGCGCCCGGTGACGCCACGCCCCCTGCGCACCCGGCTCGTCCTCTCCACCGTCGCCCTCGTCGCCGTGGTCTGCGCCGTGATCGGCACGGTCACCACGATCGTGCTGCGCAGCTATCTGTACGGGCAGTTGGACGCCCAGCTGCACGAGGTCGCGGTCCGGGCGGCCGGGCACCACCCGCCCGACCCGACCGCTCCCCGGAGTAGCGGTTCGCTGCGGTTCGTCCGCGGTGGCGGCCAGCCCATCGGCACGGTCGGCGCGCTCGTCGGCGCGGACGGGCGAGTGGCGCGGTCGGCGGTCAGCACACCGCCCGACGCCTCCTCCTGGCCCGGTGACGACACGCTCGCCTCCCTCACCGACGCGCAGAGCGACGCGCTCGGCCGGCTGAAGCGCGACGGCCGGCCGCACGACCTCGGGCTGCCCGGGCGCGGGGACTACCGGGCCCTGTCCGTCACGGCCTTCGACGGCACCGTCTATCTCGTCGGCATCCCCACGGCCGCCGCCCGGGAGACCCTCGACACCCTCGTCGTGGTCGAACTGTGCGTCTCCGCCGCCGCGCTGGCCGCCGCCGGC
>NZ_JBFAPH010000540.1:0-2460 GCF_040675635.1 Streptomyces sp. NPDC049577 | reverse complement strand
CCCCGGTCCGCCGGGCGGCTCGTGGTACTGGGCGCGGGCCGGTGTCCGCGACGGGGCCGGTGCGGCCGTCGTCTACGCGCGGTACGCCCGTACCGGCCCGGGGCCGCTGGAGGTCTCGTGGCGCGGGAACGCGCTGGCGCGGTTCCGTCCGGGCCGCTTCGGCCGGCCGTGGTCGCTGACCCCGCTGCCGTCCTCGGCCGGTGTCTCCTGGGGGGCGTGGCTGGAGCGGCGGGGCGGGCGTACGTACATCTACGGCACGGAACGGGCGCCCTCCGGCGGACAGTACCTGCATCTGGCCCGGGTGGACGGCCCGGATCTGCGGCGCCCCTGGTCGTACCGCACGGCCGGCGGATGGTCGGCCCGCGAGCGGGCCTCGGCGCGGCTGGCGGCGGACGGCGGGCCGCTGCTGACGTCGGACGAGCTCAGCGTGGTGCGGCACGGGTCCTGGTACGCGCTGCTGACCCAGCGGGCGGACCGGCCCTTCAGCGCCGAGCTGCGGCTGGCCTGGGCGCGTACGCCCTATGGCCCGTTCACCCGGGCGCGGACGGTGTACACGGCGCCGGAGGCCGGCGCGCGGGGCGACTACCGGGACGCGGACGTCTTCGCCTACAACCCGCACGAGCATCCCGAACTGGCCCGGCGGGGCGAGATGGTGATCTCGTACAACGTCAACAGCCTGGATCCCGGTGACGTCCTGCGACACGCGAGCATCTACCGGCCACGCTTCCTGCGCGTCACGCTGGGGCCGCCGGGCCGGTAGGCGGTGCCGGGCGGGCGGTACGGAAAATCGGTGGCCGGAGCCCCGGCCGGGATCGCAGGCTGTGCGCTGTGAGCCAAGCCGTGAACCAAGCCGTGAACCAAGCCGCGAGCGAACCGAAGCACCGCATCCGTGCCCTGCACACCGACTCCACCGTCACCGTCTACCAGGCCTACGCACCCGGGATCGGGCTGGCGGCGGCGCGCGAGGGCAGGTTCCCGGGCTCGTGGAAGCGGGACCGGATGACCTGGATCAAGCCGTCGTTCCTGTGGATGATGTACCGCTGCGGCTGGGGCACCAAGGAGGGGCAGCAGACGGTGCTGGCCCTGGAGATCAGCCGTGCGGGGTTCGACTGGGCACTGCGCAACGCCTGCCTGTCGCACTACCAGTCCGGTGTGCACGCCGACCGTGACGAGTGGCGGCGGCAGCTGGCGAGCGCGCCGGCCCGGGTGCAGTGGGACCCGGAGCGGGACGTGCGGCTGGCGCCGCTGCCGTACCGGTCCCTGCAGCTGGGGCTGTCCGGGGAGGCGGCCCGGCGGTACGCGGACGAGTGGATCGTCCGCGTGACCGACGTGACGCCGCTCGCGCGGGAGACGCACGCGCGGGTACGGAAGGGCGCCTGGGACGCGGCGGCGGCGCTGCTGCCCGAGGAGCGCCCGTACCCGGCCGGCGACGAGCTGCTCGCCCATCTGCGACCGGGCGGCGAGGGGCACTGACGTCCGGCGGCCGGTCAGGCCTCGGTGCGCTCGGCCTCGCGGCGCAGCAGCTTCTTGTCCGGCTTGCCCGCCTCGGTCAGGGGCAGCGCCTCGACGAAGTCGATGCGGACCGGCTCGTACATCGCGCCGCGCTCGCGGCGGACCAGGGCGCGCAGCTCCTCCGCGTCGACGCCGCTGCCCGGCACGGGCACCACGGTGGCGTGGACGCGCTCCATGCGGTCGGTGTCGCGGGCGCCGTAGACGGCGCTGTGCAGGACGTGCGGGTGGGAGTTGAGCAGGTCCTCCAGTTCGGAGGTGTAGACGTGACCGCCCACCACGATGATCATGTCCTTGAGGCGGTCGGTCACCGTCAGGTATCCCTCGGGGTCGAGGAATCCGATGTCCCCGGTGTGCAGCCAGCCGTCGCGCAGGACCTCGGCGGTCAGGCCGGGCTGCTTCCAGTAGCCCCGCATCAGCCAGCGGGAGCGCACACAGATCTCGCCGTGCTCGCCCACGGGCAGGTCGCGGCCGTTCTCGTCGCGGACGGCGACCTCGACGTCGGGCAGCACCTTGCCCGCCGACCGCAGCCGGTCGGGGCGGGCCGGGTCGTGGTCCTCGGCGGCGAGCACGCTGATGCCGCCGGCCTCGCTCTGCCCGTAGAACTGCACGAGGACCCGTCCGAAGCGGCGTATCGCCTCGGTGATGCGGGCCGGGGACGCCGGGCAGCCGCCGTAGGTCAGGGAGCGCAGGCTGGAGGTGTCGGTGCCGGGCGCGGCGGGGTGGTCCATGAGCCGGTACAGCAGGGGCGGCAGGACGAACATGTGCGTGATGCGCTCGCGTTCGATCGCCGCGAGCACGGTGGCCGGGTCGAAGTCGTCGAGGATGACGACGGTGCCGCACGAGCGGAGCATGCGGTCGGCGACCATGCCGGCGGCGTGGGCGAGGGTGGTGCACACCAGCTGCCGGGGATGCGGCTCCTCGTCGTCGAAGAGTCCCGTGTGGACCTCG
>NZ_JBFAPH010000539.1:0-2470 GCF_040675635.1 Streptomyces sp. NPDC049577 | reverse complement strand
TGGCAGTGCGATCCAGCGCAGCGGGAAGGAGGGGTGGAATTCGGGTGCGTGGGCGAGGAGTTCACGTGGGCCGAGGCCGGCTCTGGCGTGTCCGGCGGCGCGGCGGGCGGCGCGACCGGAGGCGCCGGGGGTGCCGGAGGTGCCGGGGGCGCCGCCGGCGGGGCCTGCGGCGGGGTGGGCTGCGACGGGCCGGCCTGCGGCGGAGTGGCGGCCGGCGCGATCATCGTCGGCTGGTAGCTCACGTCCGGCGCGGCCGGCGGCGTCGCCGGTGCCGCCGGGGCCGGGGGCGTCTTCGGGGCCTCCCCCGGAGCCGGCGGCGTCTGCGGCGGGGGACCGAAACCCTGCGGCGGCTGCGGCGGCTGGGGCGGCTGTGACATCGGCTGGCTTTCCTCTGTACGGCAGACGAGCGGATGTTCTTTGTATCACTCGAAGCCGAGGGCCAACCGGGGCGTTCCCGGCGCAGCCGGTCGTCTGGGACCGGGCCGTGACGAGACTGTTGCGGGGTTTCCCGTTACGCGTCCTCCGCCAGCTCCAGCCAGCGCATCTCCAGGTCGTCACGCTCGGAGGCCAGTTCCCGCAGCTCCGCGTCCAGCTTGGCCACCGCCTCGAAGTCGGTGGCCTGTTCGGCGATCCGCTCGTGCAGCTTCGCCTCCTGCTCGGAGATGCGGTCGAGCCGGCGCTCGATCTTCTGCAGCTCCTTCTTCGCGGCGCGCGCGTCCGCCGCCGGCTTGGCCTTGGCGGCGGCGCCCAGCGCGGCGGGGGCCGGCGTCGCGGCCTCGATGACGCGCTGACGCCGTTCCAGGTACTCGTCGAGGCCGCGCGGCAGCATCCGCAGCGCGCGGTCGCCCAGCAGCGCGAACACCCGGTCCGTGGTGCGCTCGACGAAGTAGCGGTCGTGGCTGATGACGACCATCGAGCCGGGCCAGCCGTCGAGGAGGTCCTCCAGCTGCGTGAGCGTCTCGATGTCGAGGTCGTTGGTCGGCTCGTCGAGGAAGAGGACGTTGGGCTCGTCCATCAGCAGCCGCAGCAGCTGGAGCCGGCGGCGCTCACCGCCGGAGAGGTCGCCGACGGGCGTCCACTGCTTCTCCTTGGTGAAGCCGAACTTCTCGCACAGCTGGCCCGCCGTCATCTCCCGGCCCTTACCCAGGTCGACGCGGTCGCGCACCTCCTGCACGGCCTCCAGCACCCGCTTGGCCGGGTCGAGTTCGGCGACCTCCTGCGAGAGGTAGGCCAGCTTCACCGTGCGGCCGACGACGACCTTGCCCTTCGCCGGCTGCTTCTCGCCCTCCGTGCGGGCCGCCTCGGCGAGCGTGCGCAGCAGCGACGTCTTGCCGGCGCCGTTGACGCCGACCAGGCCGATGCGGTCACCGGGGCCCAGCTGCCAGGTGAGGTGCTCGATGAGCACCTTCGGGCCGGCCTGGACGGTGACGGCCTCCAGGTCGAAGACCGTCTTGCCCAGGCGCGAGCTCGCGAAGCGCATCAGCTCGGCGTTGTCGCGCGGCGGCGGCACGTCCGCGATGAGCTCGTTCGCCGCCTCGATGCGGAAGCGCGGCTTGCTCGTACGGGCGGGGGCGCCGCGTCGCAGCCAGGCCAGCTCCTTGCGCATCAGGTTCTGCCGCTTGGCCTCCTCGGTCGCGGCGATGCGCTCCCGCTCGGCCCGCGCGAAGACGTAGTCGCTGTAGCCGCCCTCGTACTCGTGCACGGTGCCGCGCTGCACGTCCCACATGCGCGTGCACACCTGGTCGAGGAACCAGCGGTCGTGGGTGACGACCACCAGCGCCGAGCGGCGCGCCTGGAGGTGGCCGGCGAGCCAGGAGATGCCCTCGACGTCGAGGTGGTTGGTGGGCTCGTCCAGGACGATCAGGTCCTGGTCGGCGATCAGCAGCTTCGCCAGCGCGATGCGCCGCCGCTCGCCGCCGGAGAGCGGGCCGATCACGGTGTCCAGACCCTGCGGGAACCCGGGCAGGTCCAGGCCGCCGAACAGACCCGTCAGCACGTCGCGGATCTTGGCGTTGCCGGCCCACTCGTGATCGGCGAGGTCGCCGATGACCTCGTGCCGGATCGTCGCGGCCGGGTCGAGGGAGTCGTGCTGGGTCAGCACGCCGAGCCGCACATGGCCCGCGTGCGTCACGCGCCCGGCGTCGGCGTCCTCCAGCTTGGCGAGGATGCGGATGAGCGTGGTCTTGCCGTCGCCGTTCCGCCCGACCACGCCGATCCGGTCCCCCTCGTTGACCCCGAGGGAAACGCCGTCGAGCAGCGCACGGGTGCCGTACACCTTGTCGACGGCTTCCAGATTGACCAGGTTGGTTGCCATTGCGCTCCTCGCTGTGAGTTACGCACTCCAGGATCCCATGACGTGGGTGGTTCCCTGACCCGCCCCGTCCCGGGGGCTCCGCCCCCGAACGTTCGGGGTAGCGGGTGGGCGGGTGGGGGAAGCGGGGGTCCGGGGGCGGAGCCCCGGTCACGGGGA
>NZ_JBFAPH010000538.1:0-2492 GCF_040675635.1 Streptomyces sp. NPDC049577 | reverse complement strand
CGCGCCGCCGCGGCGAGCGCGGCCACGGTCTTGTGGAGGAAGACGTCGCGGGAGTCGATGACGACCGAGGCCTCCCGGGCGCGTGCGGCCAGCCGGACGGCCAGCAGGGAGTCGCCGCCGAGGGCGAAGAAGCTGTCGTCGATGCCGACCCGCCGCACGTCGAGCAGTTCGGCGTAGAGCGCGCACAGCGTCTCCTCGCGCGGGGTGCGCGGGGGCCGGCTGCCGGCGGCGGCGGTGACCTCGGGGACGGGCAGGGCGTCGCGGTCGAGCTTGCCGTTGTGGGTGAGGGGCAGGGCGTCCAGCGGTACGAAGCCGGCCGGGATCATGTATGCGGGCAGCCGGGCGGCGAGGTGCTCGCGCAGCTCTCCCGCGTCCGGTGCGGGCGTGCCGGGTGCCGGTACGAGGTAGGCCACCAGCCGTCGTACGCCGGGCCGGTCCTCGCGGACCACGACGCCGCACTGGGCGACGGCCGGGTGGGCGGTGAGCGCGGACTCGATCTCGCCCGGCTCGATGCGGAAGCCGCGCAGCTTCACCTGGGTGTCGGTCCGGCCGAGGTAGCCGAGCCGGCCGTCGGGCTCGCGGCGGACGAGGTCGCCGGTGCGGTACATGCGCTCGCCGGGCGCGCCGAAGGGGTCGGCGACGAACCGTTCGGCGGTGAGCGCGGGCCGGCCGAGGTAGCCCCGGGCCAGTCCGGCTCCCGCCAGGTAGAGCTCGCCCGCGGTGCCGTCCGCGACGGGCCGCAGCGCACTGTCGAGGACGTGGGCGCGCATGTTGTCGACCGGGCGGCCGATGACGGGGGCCCCGGTGGCGCGGAGGTCGCTGTACATCGAGTCGACCGTGCACTCGGTCGGTCCGTAGACGTTGCGGGCGGTCGGCCCGTCGGTGGCGTTGAGTTCGGCCCACAGGTCGTCGGGGACGGCTTCACCGCCGAGGACCAGCAGGCTCGGGCGGTGCGCGCCGTCGAGGAGGCCGGCGGTGAGCAGCTGGCGGGCGTGGGTGGGGGTGGTGTCCAGGACGTCGACGGCGTGTTCGGCGGTGTAGGCGGCGAGTGCTCCGACGTCGCGCCGCGTCGCGTCGTCGATGACGTGCAGTTCGTGGCCGGCGACGAGCCAGAGCAGCGCGGTCCAGGAGGCGTCGAAGACGAAGGCGTTGGTCAGGGCGACGCGGAAGCGGTCCCGGCCGGCCTCGGCGACGGCGGGTTCGATGAGGACGCGCCGGTGGTGCGCATGGAGGTTGCTCAGACTGCGGTGTTCGACGGCCACGCCCTTGGGCCGGCCGGTGGAGCCGGAGGTGTGGATGACGTAGGCGAGGTGGCCGGGCCGCAGCGGCCGGGTGCGGTCGGCGTCGGTGGGGTCGGTGACGGGGATCCCGGGCAGGCCCAGTCCGGCGTCCTCGATGAGCAGGACCCGGGCGTCGTCCGGGGCGGGGAGCGTGCTCGCCGTGGCGGCGTCGGTCAGCACGAGCGCGGGGTCGACCTCGGCGAGGACCATGCGCGTCCGCTCGGCCGGGTGGTCCGGGTCCAGCGGTACGTAGGCCGCGCCGGCCTTGAGGACGGCGAGCAGGGCCACGACCATGTCGGCCGAGCGGGGCAGGGCCAGGGCCACGAACTGCTCGGGTCCCACGCCGAAGTCGGCCAGGAGGTGGGCAAGCTGGTTGGCGGAGGCGTTGAGCCCGGCGAAGGTCAGGGTGCGGCCGGCGGCGACCACGGCCGTGGCGTCGGGGGTGCGGGCGGCCTGGGCGGCGAACAGGTCGGCGACGGTGGCCGCGGGGACGGGGCGCGCGGGCTCGCCGGCGGCGGACAGCGCGGCGGCGGCCTCGGGGGCGGTCAGGGTGTCGAGGCGGCCGACGGGCAGGCCGGGGTCCGCGGTGGCGAGGGCGGTCAGGAAGGCGAGGAAGCGCTCCTGGAGCCGGGCGAGCCCGGCGGGCTCGTAGAGCGCGGGGTTGGCGTCGAAGGAGAAGTGCAGACCGCTGCCGTCGGAACGGTCGTAGACGGCGATGGACAGGTCTCCGACCGGCCCGTTGGAGACGTTGTGGACGGTGATGGGGTGCCCGGCGAACGTGACGTCGAAGTCGAAGGGCATGATGTTGACCATGGGGCCGAAGAGGTGCCGCCCCTCGTCCAGCAGGCGCAGGTCCCGGCGCAGGTCCTCGTAGCGGTGGCGCTGGTGCCGCAGCAGGTCCTTGAGTTCGGCGGAGACCTGCCGGAGGAGGTCCGCGACGGTCGTCGCCGGGGACACCCGGACGCGCAGCGGGAGTTCGTTGGAGACCATGCCCGGGACGTTGCGGGCGGCCGCGCCGTGGCGGGCGCCGACCGGGATGCCCAGGGTCACGTCCTCGATCCCGGTGACGCGGTGCAGATAGGCGGCGGTCGCCGCGACGACCAGGGCCGACCAGCTCGTCCTGGTCGTCCGGGCGGCGGCGCGGAGGCTGTCGAGGGCGGTCTGCGGGAGGGTGGCGGTCTGCCGCAGGAAGGTGTCGGAGGGTGCGGCGGC
>NZ_JBFAPH010000537.1:0-2501 GCF_040675635.1 Streptomyces sp. NPDC049577 | reverse complement strand
ACAGGAGGTGTACGAGCCGCCGGCGCTGCTGGAGGTCGGCGACTTCACCGGGACGACCAGGGGTCTGTCCTCCGGCAACGTCATGGAGAACGGGGAGGGGCTGACCGAGTTCCTGCCGATCTCCTCCAGCGCGCATCTGCGGCTGGTCGCGGCCTTCGCCGACTGGCCGGATCCGGGCGCGGCGTTCACCGCGATCACCCAGATCGGCACCGAGACGGCGGTGCTGATCTATTTCCGGTCGGACATCGCCCGCATCGTGGCGGCCTGGTTCCGCTCGCTGTCCGACCGCCGGGCACGGCATGATCCCGACGCCCGGACGGGCTGGCTGGTCATCGTCGGTTCGATCCCGATCGGCGTGCTGGGACTGGTGCTGAAGGACGCGATCGAGGGTCCTTTCCGGGACCTTCGCGTCACGGCGACGACGCTGGTGGTGATGGGCGTCGTGCTGGGCTGGGCCGACCGGAGGGCCGCGCGCGACGAGACCGGAGGCCGGCACCGGGCCGTCCGCCGGCGCAAGGAACTGACCGACCTGAGCACCCGGGACGGCCTGGTCCTCGGCCTGTGCCAGGCCATGGCGCTGGTGCCCGGTGTCTCCCGCTCGGGCGCGACGATCAGCGGCGGGCTGCTCCTGGGGTACAGCCGGGCGTCCGCGGCCCGCTACTCCTTCCTGCTGGCCGTGCCGGCCGTGCTCGCCTCGGGCGTCTTCGAGCTCAAGGACGCGGGCGCGGGGCACACGGCGTGGGGGCCCACGCTGCTCGCGACGCTGCTCGCCTTCGTCGTCGGCTACGCCGTCATCGCGTGGTTCATGCGGTTCGTCTCGTCGAAGAGCTTCATGCCGTTCGTGGTCTACCGCGTGCTGCTGGGCCTGCTGCTGTTCGCCCTGGTCGGGGCGGGCGTCCTCGACGCGCACGCCGGCGGCTCCGCCGGCTGACGCCCCGTCATCGCGGGCCCGCCGCAGGGCAGTGCAGGGCACGAGAAAGCCCGCCGATCCGGACGATCCCCCGCGTCGCCCGGATCAGCGGGCGCGTCCGGGCGGGCCCCGCCCCCGGGCCACGACAACCGGACAGCTCCTGAGTATATTGGCTGCGGGCCAGTCAACGCAGGAGTTATTCGGCATGTCTCCGCGCAGCGCAGCGGCGAACGAGGAGTTGCGCCGCCGCTCCCGCGAGCGGCTGCTCCAGGCGACGGTCGAGCTGGTGGCCGAACGGGGCTACGAGGCGACGACGCTCGCGGACATCGCCGATCGCGCCGGAGCGGCGCGCGGGCTGGTGTCGTACTACTTCCCGGGCAAGCGACAGCTCCTGCAGTCCGCCGTGCACCGGCTGATGCACCGTGAGCTGTCGGCGGCGCTGGAGCGGGAGCCGCGCACGACCGACGGGCACGAGCTGCTGGCGCGGGCCATCGACACGATTCTGGGGCTCGCCCGGGACCGCCCCCTGCTGATGCGGACGCACATGGCCGGGATCCTCCAGGCCGAAGGCTTCATCCAGTGCCCCGAGCAGCAGCGCCTGGCGTTCCTGCTGCGTGACACGGTGACGCGGTACGGCTCGGAGGATCCGGACGCCGACTACCGGCTGCTGCGGGCGCTGCTGATGGGATCGGTGGTGGCGGTGCTGCTGCCGGGGGCGCCGATGCCCGTGGAGCGGCTGAGGTCGGAGCTCTTCCAGCGGTACGGACTCGCCTGGGAGCTGGGCGCGCCGCCGGGGGAACGCCCGCCCGGCGAGCGGCCGCGGGCCGGCGGCTGAACGGCCTGGTGTCGCGCCGGGGCGACCGGTGGGATGCTGGATCCAAGCCGCCGGAAGGAGTCCCTCCGTGCTTCGCGTCGCAGTCGTCGGATCGGGTCCCAGCGGGGTCTACACGGCGCAGGCCCTGGTGGCGCAGGCCGCCGTGCCGGTGTCGGTGGACGTGCTGGACCGGCTGCCCTGCCCGTACGGGCTGGTGCGCTACGGGGTCGCACCCGACCACGAGAAGATCAAGTCGCTGCAGCAGAGCCTGCGCGTGGTGCTGGAGCACCCGGGCGTCACCTTCCTCGGCAACGTCCGGGTGGGCGAGGGCCCCGGCGCCCTGCCGCCGGAACGGCTGCTGGACCTCTACCACGCGGTGGTCTACTGCGTGGGGGCGGCGACCGACCGTCGGCTCGGGATTCCCGGCGAGGACCTGCCGGGCAGTTTCTCGGCCACCGAGTTCGTCTCCTGGTACAGCGCCCACCCGGACGCCGCGCCGCGCGGCTTCGTCCTCGCCGCCCGCTCCGCCGTCGTCATCGGCATGGGCAACGTGGCGGTCGACGTGGCGCGCGTCCTGGCGCGCGGCGCCGGGGAGCTGCGGTCCACCGACGTGCCGGACGCCGCGCTGGCGGCGCTCGCGGACAGCCGGGTCACGGACATCCACATGATCGGCCGGCGCGGACGCGACCTGCCCTCGCTGGAGGCCCACGTCTCCGTCGAGCGTCAGCAGATCGAGCAGCGTCGCGACGCCGACCTGGAGGCCCGCGCCAAGAAGCT
>NZ_JBFAPH010000536.1:0-2502 GCF_040675635.1 Streptomyces sp. NPDC049577 | reverse complement strand
AGCCGTCCGCCGCGGACGGCCGCGGTCAGGGCGATCGAGCGCTGCTCGACGTCCGTGGCGTGGGTGACCGCGCTGGGCCGCATCAGCCGGACGGCGGCCACCTCGCCGGGCACGGCACCCGGCAGCGTGACGGCGGCGCCGCGCCCGGCCTCCAGCGACCGCGTGTCCAGCGCGGGCCGGTGGTCGCGGTAGAGGTAGGGCGGTGTGTACACCTCGATGCGCTTCTCGAACTCACCGATGCGGGTGTCGTCCTTGTCGGCGAAGAGGGGGTTGGAGCCGAAGACGGCGATCCGCCCGTCGGGCAGCAGCAGCGCCTCGGAGTGGTAGTCGCGGCCGACGGTCGGCTCGGCGGCGGTGGTGAAGGTCCGCGAACGGGGGTCGTAGAACTGGGCCCGCAGGATGTCCGAGCCGTGCTTGCCGCGGTAGTCGCGGGAGCCACCGGTGGTGAAGACCCGGTCGTCGGGGGTCAGTACGGCGTTGAGGTAGCGGGTGCCCTGGGGCAGGGCGGGGCCGGGCATGTAGCGGGGGGTGTGCCGGCCGAGGTCGGCGATGGCGGTGCGCCCGGTCGACTCGTGGGACTCGCCCACCCCGCCGCCGCCGAGGATCATCACCTTCTGGTCCTGGGCCGGGGGCAGCAGCACGGAGGCGGAGGTCTCCGTCCTGTCCTGCTCGGTCAGGCCCGGCACCGGTTCGAAGGTATTGCGGTCCACGTCCCACAGACCCGGCGTCCGGCCCTTGTCGGCGGGCCCGTAGCCGGCGTTGGAGCCGGAGTAGAACAGCCGGCCGCCGCGGGTGAGGAAGAGCGCGGGATAGGTGGGGAAGTAGCGGCCGGGGGCCGGGGACCAGGTGCGGGTCGCGGGGTCGTAGATCTCGTTCTTGCCGGGGATGATCTCGCCCATGTCGTCCAGGCCGGAGACGGCGAGGACCCGGCCGTCCTTGAGGGTCACCAGGGTGGGGTACCAGCGGGCCTCGTCCATCGGGTCGACCGGGACGTAGCGCTCGGCGACGGGGTCGAACTCGTAGGTCTCGCGCAGCCCCTGGAAGTCCTTCTTGTCCAGGCCCAGCTTGGTGGCCAGACCGTAGACGTCCTGGGCCTCGTGGCCGCTGAGGCCCTGGACGCGGTACTGGTCGGCGGTGTTGGTGACGCCCTGCTCGCCCTCGACGACCGATTCCACGTACACCCGGGCCTGCGAGGCGGTGACCATGACCCGCCCGGGCTCGTCCCCGGACCGGTCGGTGATCTTCTTGGCCCGGGGGACGAGCACGGGCAGCTGCGAGCGGTACCGCTGGCCCCGGGAGCCCTCGAAGACGGTGCCGGCGGGGATGACCTTCGCGGCGTCCGGGTTCTCGTTCTTGACCACCATCGCGCCGCCGGCCCGCTCGACGTCACCGGTCAGCTTCTCGTAGCGGGCGGTGCCGCCGGCCACCAGCAGCCGGCCGTCGGGCAGTTGCGCGTGGCCGGCGCAGAACATGTCCTTGGGGGTGGGGATCTCCTTGAAGGTGCCGGCGACGGGGTCCCACAGGACGCTCTGGAAGGTGCCCGCCCGGAAGTTCCGCTCGTCGTTGCCCGAGCCGGCGATCAGCAGCACCTTGCCGGTGTGCAGCAGGGCGGCATGGATGGCGTTGATCCGGAAGCGCTCGGGGACGTCGACCACCTCCCAGTGCCCGTAGCGCTCCTTGTACGCCTGCTGGTTGATGGTGTACTCGTGCCAGGCCTGCTCGGCGAAGCCGGTGGCGGCCGGGCCGTTGGCCGCGACGAGGGCCGCCACGGCCAGCGAGCCCAGCGTCCACTTGCGGACCTTGCGGACCTTCGCGTGCGGCCAGGACTTCGGCCAGGGCCTCACCGTATCCATTCACCCTTCCCATCAGTCACCCGTGGATCAACCGTCCGTCACGAGGGCCGGCGCTGGCCGACGGGCCGCGCCGCCTCCGCCCCCGTCCCCTCGCCCGCCCCGTCGGCCTCCTCGCCCGTCCCCGTGCCGCCGGCGGTCGTGGCCACCGCCGGCACGACCGACCGGCGGTCCCGGCCGAGACCGGCCTGCCACACGGCCACCGGTGCCAGCGCGGTCACCAGGGCGAGGAAGGCCCACACCCGCATGGCGGCGTGGGCGTGGCCGAAGGCCACCGAGGCGAGCAGGCACAGGGCGAAGGCACCGGCCCACGTCAGCTGCGTGCGAAAGGTCGCCATGCAGTCGGGGCTGGCCGAATCGCCCTTGGGCGTGACCACGAAGGGCGAGCGCCGCCGCAGCAGCGCCTCGCCCAGCGAGCGCGCGTAGAGCGGCGCGGACAGGGCGGACATCACCATCCCGGCCGCGCCCGAGGAGCCGGCCGGTTCGTGGGGGCTGACGTTGTGCCGCCGGTTCCAGATGTAGAGCCCCACCTGGAGGGCGGCCGCGTCGGTGTAGAGCATCAGCCACACCTGTGACTCGACGTTGATGCCGGTCGCAGGCTGCGCGACGGCCGCGCCGAGTGGTACCGCAACCGCTGGGTGCGCTCGGACGC
>NZ_JBFAPH010000535.1:0-2538 GCF_040675635.1 Streptomyces sp. NPDC049577 | reverse complement strand
CGGAGCCCGAGGTCAAAGAAGCCATTCACGGTTATGTCCAGGGGTACAACAAGTTCCTGGCCGAGACGGGCGTGAACAACATCTCCGATCCGGCCTGCCGCGGTGCGGCCTGGGTGCGGCCGATCACGGAGCTGGACGTCTACCGGCACGCACACGCCGAGATCATCATGGGCAGCGCCGATCCGCTGCTGGACGGTGAGGTGAACGCCGCTCCCCTGGGGGCGTCGGCCGCCCCGCCGCCGGCGTCCTCGGCAGAGGAGACCGCCAAGAAGATCCGCGACGCGACGGCCGCCGGCCGTCAGCAGGGCATGGGCAGCAACGCTCTGGCGGTCGGTGCCCAGGGCGTGTCCGGAGGCACCGGCATGTTGCTGGCCAACCCGCACTTTCCGTGGCAGGGCAAGAACCGCATGTGGCAGAGCCAGCTGACGATACCGGGAAAGATCAATGTCTCCGGGGCCAGTCTGCTCGGACTGCCCGCGGTGAACATCGGGCACAACAATGACGTCGCCTGGAGCCACACGGTCGCCACGGTGTCGCCCTTCGGGCTGTTCGATGTCCAGGTTGATCCGCTGCACCCGACGAACTACCTGGTGGACGGCGCCTGGCAGCAGATGACTTCACAGCAGGTCGGCGTCGACGTGCTGAACGCGGACGGCTCCATCGGCAAGGTCACCAGGACGTTGTGGTCCACCCGATACGGTCCGATCACCACATCGATCCAGGGCGTCCCGCTGCCCTGGGTGGTCAGCGCGCACGCGGTACGCGACGTGAACATGGACAACCTGCGGGCGTTGAACACCTGGTTCCACCTCGACCAGGCCAAGGACGTCAACGACGTGGTGAACACCCTGGAGGCCACGGAGGGCGTCCCCTTCTTCAACACCGTCGCCTCCGACCGCAAAGGCAACGCGCTGTACGCGGACATCCAGGCCACCCCGAACATCACCGACGAGCATGCCCAGTCGTGTCTCACCCTGACCGGCCAGGAGTTGTTCAACCAGAATCTACGGCTGCCGAACGTGCCGCCGATCTCCATCTTCGACGGCAAGCGCAGCGAGTGTGACTGGCCGGACGACCCGAACGCGGTCGCTCCGGGATTGCTCGACCCGCACAAGCAGCCACGTCTGATCCGGTCCGATTTCGTGGGCAACGCCAACGACAGCGCCTGGCTGCCCAACCCCGAGCAGCCGCTGTCCTTCCCCAGGGTGATGGGCGACACGGCGGCACCCCGGTCACTGCGTACCCAGGAGCTGATCCTGACCGCGCAGAACCGGATCAACGGCACCGACGGCCTGCCGGCCAAGGGCTTCACGCCGGAGACCATGGGCCGGTTGCTGTTCGCCGACCACAGCAGGGCGGCCGACCTGGCCCTCGACGCTACGGTGACGGCATGTCAGGACGTTCCCTTCGGGGTCGTCCTGGTGGACGGCAACCTGGTCGACGTGAGTGAGGCATGTCCGATCCTGGCCGCCTGGAAGGACCACGATTACACGACGGGCAGCCGGGGATCCTGGCTGTTCGCGAACTACTGGGCCTACCTGCTCGATGGGCGGGCGATCGAGAAACTGCCGTGGCGGGTTCCCTTCGACCCCAAAGACCCGGTTCACACGCCCAATTCGCTGGACTCCACAAGCTCCGCCGTCCGTGACGCGCTCGCCCGGGCGACTCTCGCGCTGCGCAACGCGGGCATTCCATTGAACGCACCGCTGTCGGACGTCCAGAAGATCACTCGCAACGGTGAGCAGATCCCGATCCACGGATCCATCGGCGAACTGGGTGTGCTGAACGTGATCACTCCCGGCCAGGTCGACGGCAAACTGGACATCACCTTCGGGTCGAGCTTCATCCAGCAGGTGCGGTTCACCGCCGACGGCCCGCCCCAGGCCTTCTCGGTGCTGGCCTACTCCCAGTCGGCCAACCCGAACTCGCCGCACTACGCCGACCAGACCAAGGTCTTCTCGGCAGGCCGGTGGGTGACCGAACGGTTCACCGAGGATCAGATCGCGGCCTCACCGGCACTGGAGGTCAAGGTCCTCGGCTGAGACCGGCGGGTGGGTACGCCGGAACACCGCGCAACGACAAGGCTCACGAGGGAGCACACAGCGATGAGGGCATCGAGCCGTTGGCGCACCGTGGTGGCACTGATGGTCGCCATGCTGGGAACGGCCGTTCCGGCGGCTTCGGCACAGGCCGCTGACGGTACCGCGCAGCCGCCACCGATGGCGGACGGGTTCGGGCTGACCCAGGTCGGCACGGCGGCAGGCGGTTCCACCAACTTCACCATCACCGTGACCACGCCCGAGGTCACGGGCCGGCACCACATCAAAATCATCCTGCCGAGCGGCTACCACTCCGACCCGACCAGGCGTTATCCGGTGCTGTACTTCCTGCACGGTTCACCTGACGACCCGATCCAGCAGAACTATCCGGCGCTGACCACCTCGAACTCTATGATCACTGTCATCCCGGACGGTGGCGCTCGCGGCTGGTACGCCAACTGGCTCGACCAGAAGACTCGGCTCGGTGCCCAGAACTGGG
>NZ_JBFAPH010000534.1:0-2559 GCF_040675635.1 Streptomyces sp. NPDC049577 | reverse complement strand
GTGTCGGCGTGCGGGTGGACGGCGATGGCCAGCCCGTGGACGTCGTGGACCCGGCGGCGCGCCCGCACCGAGGTTGAGCACCGGACGCGGCACGAACGCCGCCGTGCACAGCCCGTACGCCGCCGTGAACAGCACGACCGCCGCGAAACCGGACAGCTGCGGCGGCCAGCCCTCGGTGAGCAGCCGCTCCGGTCGCAGCGCCAGCACGGCCGCGACGGCGGACGCGAGCAGCGCCACCAGCACGCCCAGACGGAACCGCGGGGACATCAGCGCCCGGGTGCAGCGCTCGGTGAGGCCGGGGGACGGCACGGCGGTGTCGAGCATCGAAGGAGCGTAACCGAAACGGGTGTAAGGGCGGCGTGATGCGGGCGAGATGGTCGTCCGGGCGCAGCGATCGGTCATCCTCGGTTCGCCGTGCCGGCATCGGCGCGCACGGGGCGCGGATTATTCGCATGCCCGCTGGTGAGGGCCGACCTAGAGTGCTGCCATGGCAGAGCGCGGGGAAGGGGCGATGGGCAAGGCCGACCTCATGGCGTTGTTCGTGGCGGCGGAGCGGCGGGCGCGGGTGGCGCTGCGCCAGGGGCATCTGGAGAAGGTGCTGACCGCCCAGCAGCTGAAGATGGTGATCCGGCACATGGCCCAGACGTGGATGGACGGTTTCACGACCGGCAGGGCCCGCCGTGCCAAGGGGGAGGACGCCGGGAGCCCGGGAGATCGCTGAGGCGACGGCGGAGGCCGTAGGCCGGCGGGCGGCCCGGCGCCGGCTCAGTACGCGAGCCGGGCCAGGACGGGGGCGTGGTCGGAACCGGGGGTGTCCCGGCGCTCGGCCGGCTGCTGGCTGACGCTCGGCAGCCGTTCCCCGGCACCGGCGGAGACCTCCTCGACCCGCTCCAGCAGGGAGTGGCTCACCAGGATGTGGTCGATCAGCTCCGGATGGCCCTCGTGGATACGGGAGAAACGTTCCTTTTCGGGGATGAGCGGCGCCAGGTTCCACAGTCGCGCCGCGTCGCCCTTGTCGGGGCGGTCGAAGCCGCCGCTGCCGTCGGCCGTGATCTGGGAGCCGGGCGGGCCGTGGAGGATCTGCGTGGTGGCCGCGTCCGGCCCGTCGTTGAGGTCGCCGAGGACGGCGACGTCGTGGGTGCGGCCGTCGCCGGCGAGGAGTTCGTCGGCCAGGGAGCGCACGGTGACGGCCTCGGCGCCGCGCAGGGCCAGGGCGTAGGCGGCGTAGCGGGCGCGTTCGCCCTCGTCCTTCGGGCTGTGGCGGTTGCCGGGATAGGTCAGCAGCTTCGACTTCAGATGGCAGACGGCCACCTGGAGCGTGCGGCCGGGGGCCGGTTCCACGCGGACCGCCAGGGCCCCGCGGGACATGGCGCCCGTGGTCCGGCCGTCGTCGGTCAGCTGCACCGGGGGGACGTGATGGGCGAACTCTGCGGTGTCGGCGACGGTGTGCAGCGGCAGCCGGCTGAGGAAGCCGACGAAGATGCCGCGCCCGTCGTGGTGCCGGGACCAGGCCGTGTGCCAGTGCCCGTCGAGCAGGTCCACCAGATCGGCCAGCGCCTTCGGGTCGCCGATCTCCTGGAGCCCCAGCAGATCGGGGGCCAGACGGTTCACGGTGCCGGCGAGGGACTTGAGCTTCGCCGCGTAGGCCGCCTCGTCCTTGGGGCCGTACAGATCGCCGGGGCGGAAGAGGTTCTCCAGGTTCCAGGTGCCGATGACCGTCATGGTCTCTCCCCTCGCTCAGGCGACCGCCGTCCCCGTCAGTCTTTTGGGTCGGCTTCACCCGATGGGGTAATGAAGGGCGGACTCGCATCGACATTCACCCAGTGGGCGGACGAGGTGCGCGCATCGGCACAATGGGGGAGTGGACGAACCGATACCGGTGAGCCGGGACGTGGACCGGGGCACCGCCAGACTCCTGCCCGACGTGGACAGCGCCCGGGCCTGGCTGCTGACCGTGGACGGCGCCCCCCAGTCCTACGTGGATCTGGACGACCCCGCCCACCTCGAATTCGAGTACGCGCGCCGGCTCGCACGCGTCCTGGACACCGTCGCCGAGCCGGGCCGCCCGCTCGACGTGCTCCATCTCGGCGGCGGCGCGCTCACCCTGCCGCGCTACGTCGCCGCCACCCGGCCCGGCTCGCGCCAGCACGTGATCGAGGCCGACCGAGGTCTCATCGACCTGGTCCGCGAGCACCTGCCGCTGCCGGCCGGCGCGGACGTCGAGGTGCGGGCCGGCGACGCCCGGGCGGCCCTGGAGACGGCGCCTGACAACAGCGCCGACGTGATCGTCGCCGATGTCTTCGGCGGCTCCCGGGTGCCGGCGCAGGTGACCTCGCTGGAGTACGCCCGCGAGGCCGAGCGCGTCCTGCGCCCGGACGGCTGGTACACGGCGAACCTGGCCGACGGCGCGCCCTTCGGTTTCCTCCGCGGCCAGCTGGCGACGTTCGCGGCCGTCTTCCCCCGGCTGTGCCTGATCGCGGAGCCCTCGATGCTGCGCGGCCGGCGGTTCGGCAACGCGGTTCTCGTCGCCTCGCACCGCCTTCCGCCGGTCGCCGAGCT
>NZ_JBFAPH010000533.1:0-2567 GCF_040675635.1 Streptomyces sp. NPDC049577 | reverse complement strand
CGATAGTGACGCCAGACAGGTCGCGGGCGGGTCCACTCCGCCCATACGCCGCCGCCAGGATCCGGTTCATCCGCTCGGCAGGGTCCTGCCCCATGACGGCCGCACCGCGGGCGTAGTCGCGCAGCCCCTGGACCGCCACGTCCGCCGGCTCGGCACCGGAGTAGGCAGACATCGTGCCTTGCACGAGCACCTTGCTCGGGTCGGCGGCGTCGCGCACGACGTACTGGTACTCCGTCGACGGTGCCGTCGGGAACGGCGGCTCGTCCTTACCGGCGGCGTCGAGCTGGGTCTGTGCGTCCGTCGCCTGCTTCGGCGTCGCGAGAAGCGCGGCGAGCTCGCTGTTGGCGGCCGGCTGGTCGGGCATCTGGACGCCGTACCGCTGCTGAATCTGCCGCCGCATGTGATCCAGCGTGGTCCGCGCATACGGGTCATCGGTCGCCGCCCACCCGGCGGTGACCTGCCACACGTGAGCAACCTCTTCCGGCTGCGCGCGACGCCACCATGCGGCGTCCCACGGCTGCCGCATGATGGGCATCGCGCCGTCGCGCTCCGCCTTCAGCCGCGCCGCGAAATCGGCGCGCGCCGCGTCAGACTTCGCCTGTGCTTCGCGGGCAAGCTCCATCCGCCGCCGGGCGACCACCTCGGCAACCTCCGTGGCCACCGCGATGGCCGCGCGGATTCTCTCACCGAACGCCGCCAAAACCTCTTCTACGGGCTGCTCACTCATAATGCTGTGCTCCCCTCCCTGTGTGCCGTGATCCTAGATTTCGCGATCGTCGCGGTCACGGTCCGGCCGGTTCCCCGGCTGCTGCTCGACACGCCCCTCGGCCTGTCCGATCGTCGGCTGGTCCGCGCTCACCGACTGCGGAAGGCCTCCACCGATCAGAGACCGGTGAAGAGCCGCCAGCTCACCCTGGGCCAGCACCGCAAGGCGCGCGGACTGGGTGGCCTCGCCCCGGGCAGCATGGACGTCGTGCAGGATGCCGACGATGCGAAACATGCTGCGGATCAGCATCGCCTCACCCTCCCGACTCCGGCCCATCGACCGCGCCTGAATGGCGATCATCTGCACGCCCCGCAGCGGGCTCGCCACGCCACTGCGGCGTGCTCGCGGCTGCCCGTGCCGACTCTGCGCCGACCGTGACAGCGCCTCGGCCGCACGGGCGAGCGGCCCCGGATACCGGCCCTCCAGCCGGGCGGAGAGTGCCGCGTAGATGCCGGCCGCTTCGCGCGCAACACCGGCCCATGTCTCCCAGTCCTCGACGTCCACCTCGGCCAGCCGCGCGAGCACACCGTTGATCTGTTCCTCAGCCTCGGTCCACGCCTCCGCGCGCAGCACGCGGGCCTCCCTGCCAGTGCGTGCCGGGCCCTCGCCGATCCACTCTTCGACCGCTTCGCGGCGCGTGTCCACGTCCTGCTTCCAGTGCGCACGCAGCCGGGCGAGCGTCAGATCCGGAGCGAGCTTCCCGCCGCCGAACCACACCGGCTTGCCACCTTCCACCGGGCGCAGGGCAACGGAGTAGCCGACCACCTCGGTGCGCCCTCCTTCGCCGTACCGCGGCCGCGCAAGCACACCCGTGCCCCGCAGTCGGCGAACGAATTCGGCTTCGCTCGCGGACGCGACGGCGGCGGCCCGTACGGCGCGCGTCAAACGCAACCGGGCCGGCTCCGGCTGACCCGTCCGTGCGGCGATCTCCTTCTCCGCCCGCGTGACACCGGGCAGGCCGGCACCCGAGCGTCCCTCGATCACGGCCAGTCCGTACCGGCGCTCCATCTCGGCGGCGAACGTCTGGAGCTTGCGGCGGTCGTTCCAGATTGATGCCTTCGTACCGTCCTCGCGAATCAGGTTCACCGCGATGTGGATGTGGTCGTTGCCGTCGATCGACAGGCCGTGTCGGACTGCGAACCAGCGGCACGCGGCCTTCCCGGACGACTCGGTGAAGCCCATCTTGTCCATCGCGCTACGCGCGATCTCGGCCCACTCCTCGTCGGCCAGCAGCCGGTCCTTCTTGCCGTCGTTCGACAACACCAAGTGCCAGACGTGTCCGCCGGGGAACTCGGTCCCGAAGAGCTTGTGCGGTGCGTTGAGGTCGTGCCCGAGATCGATGATGTCGCGCTTGTCGGTGTACCGGTGTCCGTCCGGCACTCCGAGGGTCACGTCCGCCGCCACGATGTGCGGGTCGACGTGTTCATTGTGCTTGCCGGGGCCGAACAGATACAGCGCGAGCCCGACCGGGTCGCTGCCGCGCACCCGGCGCCCGTCCGACTGCTTCTTGTCGATGACCTTGGCGATCATTCGTACTCGCCGCCGTCCGCTGCTTCGGCCTCGGCGGTGGACCGGTCCGGCGGCGGAGTCATCGTGGCGAGCAGGTCGTCCAGGCGGTTCAGCACACGGGTGGATGCCACGAGCGCGGGGCCGGTCGCGGCCTCCAGTTCCCCTGTCGCGTTTCCGATCTTCGTGAGCTGGTTGACGTTGCTGAAGTACCCCGCGACCTGCCGGCGTATCGCCTTCAGCTCGCGGTAGAGCGCGTGCCGCTCGCTGACCGTCGCGGGGTCGCCGTGCAGCG
>NZ_JBFAPH010000532.1:0-2570 GCF_040675635.1 Streptomyces sp. NPDC049577 | reverse complement strand
CACGGCCGCCGCGACCGCCCCGCCCGCCGCCGCGCAGGCGTCCCACGCGCCCACGCAGGCGGCCCTGAACGGCCTGGTGGCCGCCGGAATGCCGGGTGTCGCCGCGGAGACCCGCACCCCACTGGGCACCTGGTCCGGCTCGGCCGGATACGCCGACACCGCCACGCGGCGGCCGCGCACCGCCGCCGACCACTTCCGGGCCGGCAGCATCACCAAGACCTTCATGGCCACGGTGCTCCTGCAACTGGAGGCCGAGGGCCGGCTGAGCCTGGACGACCCCGTCGAGCGCCGGCTGCCCGGCGTCCTGCGCGGCAACGGCTACGACGGCAACAAGATCACCATCCGGCAGCTGCTCAACCACACCAGCGGCGTCCACGACATGGTGTCGACCCCCGAGTGGCAGCGCACCATGAACGGCCCTGCCTTCTTCGAGCACCGCTACGACGTGAAGACGCCCGAAGAGATCGTCGCGATGGCCCTGAAGTACCGGCCGGACTTCGAGCCCGGCACGGGCTGGACGTACTCCAACACCAACTTCGTCCTCGCCGGCCTGATCATCAACCGGGTCACCGGCGACACCTACGCCCACCAGGCCGAGCGGCGCATCCTCAAGCCACTGGGCCTGCGCCGCACCACCTTCCCCGGCACCGACCCCACGCTGCCCGCCCCGCACCCCGTCGGCTACTCCAAGCTCTACGCCCCGGATCCCGGCCCGGAGATCTACGACGCCACCGAGTACCGGCCCTCGTGGTCCGGCGCCACCGGCGAGGTCGTCAGCACCACCGGCGACCTCAACCGGTTCTTCGGCGCACTGCTCCAGGGCAGGCTCCTGCCGAAGAAGCAGCTCGACGAGATGCTCACCACCGTGCCGACCGGCGAGCACTACACCTACGGCCTCGGGCTGATCGCCCGTCATCTCTCCTGCGGCGTGGACGTGTACGGCCACGACGGAGTCGTCTGGGGCTCGCTGTCCGGCGCCGCCGGCACCAGGGACGGCAGGCACCTGCTCACCTTCAACATCAACGGCGACTGGCTCACCGAGAGTGCGCCTTTCGAGAACATGTTTGAGGGCGAGTTCTGCGGGGCGCCGCGCGGCTGAGCGCGGCAGTCCCCCGGCTCAGCGGTCGCGCGGCCCCTTCGGCTCCGCCCGGCCCACGATCGTGCCGGCGCGGTCGATGCAGATGACGTCGACCGTCACCGGCGCGCCGCGCAGGACCGCCAGGGCCTCGTCGCGCGCGGCCGCCGCGACGAGGTCGCCCAGCGGCACGCCCCGCGCCGCGCACCGCTGCAACGCGTCCAGGCCCGTGTTGGCCGAGGCCACCGCCGTGGCCAGCTCCTCGTCCGCGCCGCCCCGGCGGGCGAGCTCGGCGAGGAAGCCCTTGTCGACCTGGGAGCGGGCGGAGTGCAGATCGAGGTGGCCCGCCGCGAGCTTGGACAGCTTCGCGAAACCGCCCGCGACGGTGAGCCGCTCCACCGGATGGCGCCGGACGTACTTCAGCACGGCCCCGGCGAAGTCGCCCATGTCCAGCAGGGCGTCCTCCGGCAGCCCGTGCACGGCGACCGCGACCTTCTCCGACGTCGAGCCCGTGCACCCCGCGACGTGCCGGCGCCCGGCGGCCCGGGCGACGTCCACGCCGCGCCGGATGCTGTCGATCCACGCCGAGCAGGAGTAGGGGACGACGATGCCGGTCGTGCCCAGGATGGACAGCCCGCCCAGGATGCCCAGGCGCCCGTTCCAGGTGGAGCGCGCGATCTCCTCGCCGTGGTCGACGGAGACCTCGATCTCGACGTCGCCCGTGCCGCCGTACCGGGCGGCCACCTCGGCGACGTGGTCCCGCATCAGCTGCCGCGGCACCGGGTTGATCGCCGGCTCGCCCACGGGCAGCGGCAGTCCCGGCCGGGTCACCGTGCCCACGCCGGGCCCGGCCCGGAAGACGACGCCGGACCCGGGCGGCAGGATCCGCACGGTGGCGCGCACCAGCGCGCCGTGCGTGACGTCCGGATCGTCCCCGGCGTCCTTCACGACGCCGGCCATGGCGCACCGCGCGGCCGCGTCCAGCCGCTCGGCGGCGAGCGCGAAGGCGGGCGTCTGCCCCTTCGGCAGCGTGATCGTCACCGGGTCGGGGAACTCCCCGGCGAGCAACGCCGTGTACGCGGCGGTGGTGGCCGCCGTCGCGCACGCGCCCGTCGTCCAGCCGTGCCGCAGACCGGTGTGCGCCAGCTGCGCGGTGCGCCCCCCGGCCGCCGGGGCCGGGACCCCGGCCGCGGCCCTGGTCTCAGCCACGGGCCACCCCGCCCGTAGGGTGGGCCGCCGGAGCAGCACCGACCGGAAGGCAGACCGTGAACGCCGCGCACCACGTCCTGATCCTGGGCGGCACCACCGAGGCGCGCCTGCTGGCGGCCGGCCTGGCCGCCGACCCGGCGCTGCGGGTGACGAGTTCGCTGGCCGGACGCGTCGCGCGGCCGCGGCTGCCCGAGGGCGAGGTGCGGATCGGAGGGTTCGGCGGCCCCGAGGGCCTGGCCCGCTGGCTGCGCGAGCAGCAGGTGGACGTGCTCATCGACGCCACCCA
>NZ_JBFAPH010000531.1:0-2570 GCF_040675635.1 Streptomyces sp. NPDC049577 | reverse complement strand
CGCACACCTGGGGGCCGGAGCGGAGCGTGCGCGCGCGGGTGGTCGCGCTGCTGCTGCTGGACGGGCCGCCGCCCGTGCCCGGCCGGGTCGCCGCCCTCAAGCTCAACGGCGTCCAGATCACCGGCACGCTCGATCTGTCCGGCGGCACGGTCGTGCCGTACGTCGAGATGCACAACTGCCGCTTCGAGCAGCAGCTGATGCTTCCGGAGTGCAGCTTCACCACGCTGCGGCTGGTCGGCTGCGCGATACCACGGCTGGAGGCGGCCCGGCTGCGCACCGAGGGCGATCTGCACCTGCCGCGCTCGGTGGTGCAGAGCGGCATACGGCTGACCGACGCGCACATCGGCACGGACTTATTGCTGAACCAGCTCGTGGTGCGCCGCGACCGGCGCGGTCTGTCGATCGCCGCCGACGGCATGAGCGTGGGGCAGGACGTGCAGGCCGAGATGATGCGCTCGTACGGGGAGCTGAGCATGCGCGGCGCCAAGATAGGCGTCTCGCTGAGCCTGCGCGGCAGCATGCTGAGCAATCCGCACGGGCGGCACGCGTTCAACGCCCCGCAGCTGACGGTCGAGCGGACGCTGTACCTGACCTCGGTCGGCGTCAGCGGCTCCCCGTTCGCCCGGGGTGCCACTCCCCCGTACGGCATCGCCACGCAGACGCCCGACCGGGGCACCCGGGTGCAGCCCTTCGAGTGCCACGGCGGGGTGCGGCTGGACGACGGGCGGTTCGGCGACGCGGTGGACCTCAGCCAGGCCCGGTTCATGATGGAGGGCGAGCAGGAGCTGTCGATGCGCCGCGTGCAGACGCCCGAGCTGCGCTTCCTCGGCGAGCCGCCGCAGCGCGGCCGGGTGGTGCTGTCCGGGGCCCGGGTGGTCAACCTCGTCGACCGCGCCGCGAGCTGGCCGGGGCCCGGCGGGCTGGTGATGGCGGGGTTCTTCTACGAGAACCTGATACCGCTGGGCAGCTTCCCGCTGGCCGGGCGGCTGGAGTGGGTGGCGGCGGCCACCCCCGAGTACGCGCCCGAGCCGTACGAGCGGCTGGCCGGGGCCCTGCGCGACAGCGGCGAGGACGCCGACGCGCGGGCGGTGCTGCTGGCCAAGCAGCGGCGCAGACGGGAGACCCTGCCGCTGGCCGGCAAGGCCTGGGGCTACCTCCAGGACTGGACCGTGGCCTACGGCTACCGGCCCGGCCGGGCGATGGTCTGGATGGCCGTGCTGTGGGCCCTGGGCACCGCCTACTTCACCTACCGGCCGCCGGCCCCCCTCAAGGAGGGCGAGGGCCCGGCCTGGAACGCCGCGCTCTACACCCTGGACCTGCTGCTGCCGGTCATCGACCTGGGCCAGGAGAACGCCTGGCGGCCGGCGGGCCTCGCGCAGTGGGTCGTGACGGCGCTGATCCTGCTCGGCTGGGTGCTCGCCACGACCGTGGCGGCGGGCGCGTCGCGCCTGCTGCGCCGCCAGTGAGCCGGGCGGCCGACAGGCAACGGCGCGGCGGTTAGGCTTACCGCCCGTGACGACCGCGCGCCTGCCCATCTTTCCGCTGAACTCGGTGCTGTTCCCGGGCCTCGTGCTGCCCCTGAACGTCTTCGAGCAGCGGTACCGCGCGATGATGCGCGACCTGTCGGCACTGCCCGAGGACGAACCGCGCCTGTTCGGCGTCGTCGCCATCCGCGACGGCCGCGAGGTCGCGCCCAGCGCCCCCGGGCTGCCCGAGGGCCACGGCCCCGAGCCCGGCCCGGCCACCGGCTTCGGCACCGACCCGGCGAAGGCTCTGCACACGGTCGGCTGCGTCGCCGACGC
Organism: Streptomyces sp. NPDC049577; assembly: GCF_040675635.1. NCBI lineage: Bacteria > Bacillati > Actinomycetota > Actinomycetes > Kitasatosporales > Streptomycetaceae > Streptomyces > Streptomyces sp. NPDC049577. The sequence goes on along the minus strand of NZ_JBFAPH010000531.1, from coordinate 768 downwards.
GGCCACCATCCGCGAGCGCTCCAACGGCACCTACGAGGTGATCGCCACCGGCACCACCCGCTTCCGGCTGCTCTCCCTCGACGCCACCGGCTCCTATCTGACCGGCGAGATCGAGCCGATCGAGGAGCTGGACGGCGACGAGGCCGGCGCGCTCGCCTCCGGCGTGGTGCGGGCCTTCCGGGCGTACCAGAAGCGGCTGGCGGGCGCGGCGCAGACCTCGCTCGCCGGGCAGTCCGACCTGCCCGGCGACCCGAAGGTGCTGTCGTACCTGGTCGCGGCGGCGGCCGTGCTCGACACCCCCGTCAAGCAGCGGCTGCTCCAGGCCCCCGACACGGCCTCCCGGCTGGCGGAGGAGCTGCGGCTGCTGCGCGCGGAGACGGCGGTGATCGGTAAGCTCCCGTCGCTGCCGGCCGTGGACCTCACCCGGCGGCCGACCAGCCTGAACTGAGGGGGGACCCGGTTTGGCGTCCACACCCGCCGTCGTGGCCCTGAAGCGGGCCGGCGTGCCGCATTCCGTCCACGCCTACGAGCACGATCCGGCGTCCGGCGTCTCCTACGGCGCGGAGGCCGCGGCCGCGCTCGGCGTCGAGCCGGCGCGCGTCTTCAAGACCCTCGTGGCGGAGGTCGACGGCGCGCTCGCGGTGGCCGTCGTGCCGGTCTCCGGCTCCCTGGACCTCAAGGCCCTGGCGGCCGCGCTCGGCGGCAAGCGCGCGGCCATGGCCGACCCGGCGGCCGCCGAGCGCGCCACCGGCTACGTACGCGGCGGCA
>NZ_JBFAPH010000530.1:0-2570 GCF_040675635.1 Streptomyces sp. NPDC049577 | reverse complement strand
GCCACCCACTGGAAGTACGGCTGGGAACACACGAGCCCGTCGCACTCCTGGCACATGTACTGGCAGAAGAGGGTGTGCGAACCCGGATAGTGCACCCCCGTGTACACGCGGGAGAAGCACACCGAGGCGGCGATCGGGGCCAGTGCCAGCCCCCACGCGGGATTCTCCAGGGCGACCCCGGCGGTGAACGCCACGGCCGACGCCGCGTGCCCGGACGGGAAGGACGTCGTGAACGGCTGCCGGGTCAGGCGCCGGACGACCGGCACCGCGTCCAGCACCGGCCGCACCCGCCGCACCGACCGCTTGGCGACCGTGTTCACCGTCGCCGACGCGACGGCCAGCGACGCCGCCCCGCGCAACGCCGCGCGCCGCGCCGGCCGCCCGCCGAGCACCGCCGCACCGGCGGCGAGCCCCAGCCACAGCACGCCGTGGTCGGCCGCACGCGACAGCCTCGGCAGCACCCGGTCGCCCCCCGGCCAGTGCCGCCCGGCGACCTGCCGGAAGAGCGACCGGTCCCACTCACTCACCACTTCTCCCATGCGCATGGCTGACGCGTACCCTGCGTTTGCGGACCTCGAACAGCGGGCGCAGGGTGGTGCCGGACACCCAGGCCGCACCCCCGGTGCGGCACGGCCCGGCACCGTGAGGAACGAACCAATGCCCAAAGGATCCGGCTCCAAGCGAGAACGCCAGTACGAGCACATCAAGGACAGCGCCCGGGAGCGCGGCGCGAGCGAGAAGCGGGCCAAGGAGATGGCGGCGCGCACGGTGAACAAGGAACGCGCCCGGTCGGGTGAGACCCGCACCACGAGCAGGTCCTCGTCCCGCTCGCAGGGCGGCCCCACCTACGACCAGCTCTACGCCGAGGCCAAGCGCCGCGACATCCCCGGCCGCTCCTCCATGAACAAGGCGGAGCTCGAACGGAAGCTGGGGCGCTGACCGCGCTGCTTCCGATGTGACCGGCGCGTGAGGAGCATACGGCGCTACGGCGTACGGCTGTACGGCCGTACGGCTCAGTCCGTGCGCTCCTCGCCGCGGTCACCGCTCCACAGCGTGTGGTACGAGCCCTCCCGGTCCACGCGCCGGTAGGTGTGCGCGCCGAAGAAGTCCCGCTGACCCTGGGTCAGCGCGGCGGGCAGCCGCTCCGCGCGCAGCGCGTCGTAGTAGGCGAGCGCCGCGGAGAAGCCCGGGGTGGGCACCCCGTGCCGGACCGCCGTGGCGACCACCGAGCGCCAGGCGTCCTGGGCCCGGCCCACCTCACCCGCGAACCCCTCGTCGGCCAGCAGTGTCGGCAGGCCCGGGTCGGCGGCGAACGCCGAGCGGATGCGGTCCAGGAACGCGGCCCGGATGATGCAGCCGCCGCGCCAGATGGCGGCCATCGCACCGAGGTCGATGTCCCACCCGTACTCCGCGCTCGCGCCGGCGATCATGTTCCAGCCCTGCGCGTACGAGACGACCTTCGACGCGTACAGCGCCTGCTCGACCTGCCCGGCGAACGCCTCGGCCTCGCCGGCGGAGAGCCCCTGCCCGCCGGGCCCCGGCAGCTCCCGCGCCGCCCGCCGCAGTTCGGTGTGCCCGGACAGCGACCGCGCGAAGACGGCCTCCGCGATCCCGGAGACCGGAACCCCCAGGTCCAGCGCCGTCTGCACGGTCCACCGCCCGGTGCCCTTCTGCTCCGCCTCGTCGGCCACCACGTCGACGAACGGCTTGCCGGTGGCGGCGTCGGTGTGCGCGAGCACCTCGGCGGTGATCTCGATCAGATACGAGTCGAGCCGGCCGGTGTTCCAGCCCCGGAAGATCTCCGCGATCCGCGCCGGCTCGTACCCGGCGACCGAGCGCAGCAGGTGGTACGCCTCGGCGATCAGCTGCATGTCGGCGTACTCGATACCGTTGTGCACCATCTTGACGAAGTGCCCGGCGCCGTCGGGCCCGACGTGGGTGCAGCAGGGGGAGCCGTCCTTGGCCTTGGCGGCGATGGACTCCAGCAGCGGGCCGAGGGACTTGTAGGACTCCTCCGACCCGCCGGGCATGATGGAGGGCCCGTTGAGTGCGCCTTCCTCACCGCCGGAGATGCCGGCGCCGACGAAGTGGATGCCCTTGTCGCGGAGGGCGGCCTCGCGGCGGCGGGTGTCGGCGAAGTGGGCGTTGCCGCCGTCGATGATGACGTCGCCCTCGTCGAGGAGGTGCGCGAACTCGTCGATGACGGCGTCGGTGGCCTCGCCGGCCTTGACCATGATGACGATGCGGCGGGGCTTCTGCAGGGCCGCCACGAACTCCTCGGCGGTCTCGGCCGGGACGAAGTCGCCCTCGTGGCCGTGCTCCTTGACCAGTGCCTCGGTCTTGGCGTAGGTGCGGTTGTGGACGGCGACGGTGTGGCCGTGGCGTGCGAAGTTGCGGGCGAGGTTGCTGCCCATGACGGCGAGCCCGGTGACACCGATCTGGGCGGTCGCCTGGGTGGCGGGGGAGCTAGGCATACGGTGGTCCACTCCTGTCACACGCTGGTCGAAGGCTTGTGCGGGGCATCGACGCCGAGGGCCTGGAGATTCTTCTCATCGGCAGCCGGGCGTCGC
>NZ_JBFAPH010000529.1:0-2599 GCF_040675635.1 Streptomyces sp. NPDC049577 | reverse complement strand
GCTCCGGCCGCCGCCGCTCGGCGGCCCGCACGATCGCCCGCGCCGCGCGCCGGGCGTCCATGGACAGCAGCGGCATGCCCGCCGCGATGGCGAACCAGGCGTACTCGCGCCCGGCCTGGCCGCTGAACCGGGCGGCGGCGTGGGAGCCCGTGCGCATCAGACCGGGCAGAACGGTCGTGACGCTGACGCCCTTGCCCGCGAGCTCGGCCCGCAGACCCTCGGAGAGGCCCACGGCGGCGAATTTCGCCGCGTCGTACGGCAGCAGGTGCGGCGCGGCGATGCGCCCGCCGATCGAGGTGATGTTGACGATGCGGCCGCCGCCGTTGCCCCGCATGCCCTCCAGTGCGGCCAGCGTGAGCCGCAGGGGGGCGAAGTACATGATCTCCATGGCGGCGCGGAAGTCGTCCTCCGTCATCGCTTCCAGCGGCCCGACCTGGATCACCCCCGCGTTGTTGACCAGGACGTCCAGGCCGCCGAAGGCCTGGGTGGTCCCGGCGACCAGCCGCTCGGCGGCCTGGGGGTCGGTCAGATCGGCGACCATCGAGCGCACCCGGGCACCCTCCTCGCGGAGCGAACGTTCCGCGCGTTCGAGCTCGTCACCGTCGCGGGCGCACAGCATCACGCCGCACCCGCGACGGGCGAGCTCACCGGCGATCAGCATCCCCAGTCCTCGTGAGGACCCCGTCACCAGCGCGGCCTGGCCGTACAAGCGGTCATGCCGGCGGAAAGCCATCGCATCACCTCCGAACCGCGCGCCGGGCTCCGCCCGGCGACGTCTACCAGCGGTACCAGCGGCCTCCGCCGGAGCGCACCAGGAAGCCCAGCAGCCACAGCACCAGAACGATGAGAGCGACCCACCACAGCACCTTGACGGCGAAGCCGATGCCGAAAAGGATCACGGCGAGAAGCAGGACCAGCAGCAGCGGCACCACAGCGATCACCTCCTGTGTCATCGTCTGCCCGCTCGGGACGGCGTACTCAACCCCAGTGTCCTCCCGTGCGGCGCGTCGCGCTTGCCGGCCGCCGCCGGGACCGCGGGGCCCGGGAATTGCGCCATCGGGGTGAATCCCCGGAACGCCGCTCATCGGCCGGGGAAGTGCGGGTACCCCGGGCCGCATGAGTGTGAATCCGATCGATCTGCAGAAGTCCCTCGGTGGCGCCTCGTACCCCGCCTCCAAGGAGGCGCTCGTCGAGCACGCCAAGTCCAAGCACGCCAAGAAGGAGACGATCGACGCGCTGGAGTCGATGCCCAAGAAGGAGTACGACTCCCCCGCGGCGGTCAGTGAGGCGGTGACCAAGAAACGGTGACCGGCGGGAGCGGGACGCGGCCGGACCGGGCTCCCTGCCCGGCCCGGCCGTTCGCGATGCGTCCACCGCGAAGGGTGCCGGTGCGAAAGATCCGGTCAATTGCGTGCGGCGTGAAAGCATCGCCCGACCGGCGCCTTTACCTGCCGCATATTGCTTCATGACCAAGTCTTGAATAATCTCCGGGCAGTTCGCGCACCACCCGTACCACCGCCGGCCCGGTGTCCGTGCCGGCGGACGCACCGAACCCCGGGCCCCACCGCTCGAACGGTGGGGACCCGGGGTCCTGTTCGGTCCGTGACGCGCCGTCGACCGCGAGCTGTAGCGGGCAGCGGTCCACGAGGCGCGTCGGCGCACCCAGTTCACCCGGAGGTTACCGTGAACCACCCCGATCGGCTACGCACCGCGATAGCGGCCGAGGGCACCACCCCGCTCATCGGCGTCTTCGACATGTTCTCCGCGTCCGTCGCGGCCCAGCACTACGACGGCATGTTCGTCTCCGGATTCGGCTTCGCCGCCTCGCACTACGGCCTGCCCGACATCGGGTTCATCGCCTGGCCCGACATCGTCGCGTTCGTCCAGCGCCTGCGGCTGGCCTTCCCCCGGCAGCACCTGCTCGTGGACATCGACGACGGCTACGTCGACCCGGAGACCGCCTGCCACACCGTCCAGCACCTGGAGGCCATCGGCGCCTCCGGGGTGATCCTGGAGGACCAGCAGCGGCCCCGTCGCTGCGGACACGTGAGCGGCAAGCGGATCCTGCCGCTGGAGGAGTACCTGGAGAAGCTCCAACTCGTCCTGGCTGCGCGGCGCGACCTCGTCGTCGTCGCCCGCACCGACGCCACCGAGGAGGACGAGATCCTGCGCCGCGCCGAGGCGCTCGCGGCCACCGAGGCCGATGTCGTCCTCGTCGACGGCGTGCGCAGCGTGGAGTGGATCCGCAAGGTGCGCGGCGTCATCGGGGACAAGCCCCTGCTCTTCAACCAGATCGCCGGCGGCAGGTCGCCCCGCCTGAGCCTGCCCGAACTGGGTGCGCTGGGCGTGGACGTGGCCATCTACAGCACGCCGTGCCTGTTCGCCGCCCAGTCCGCGATGGACACGGCGCTGGCCGCGCTCAAGCGTGACGACGGCCGTCTGCCCGAGGTCACCGCCGGCGGTGTGGGTGTCGCCGAGTGCCTCTCCCTCCTCGAACGGAACATCAGCCGCCACCACCCGCCGGCCGACCCCGCGCCCGCCGGGCGACGGCCGGCCGAACCGGCGCCCGCCGGCCGCTGACCGGCGCCGTCCCACGGGC
>NZ_JBFAPH010000528.1:0-2625 GCF_040675635.1 Streptomyces sp. NPDC049577 | reverse complement strand
GACCGGGGTCGAGCACCTTGAGTCCGCGCGGATCGGCCAGTCGGCGCAGCGCCTTCACGGTGGCATCGGTGTCGGAGGAGGCGACGGCGGGGGCTCGCCCGGCTCCTTGAGCTCCCGGACCGTCCAGCCGGTGCTCGCCAGGAACTCCTCGGGCGTGTCCGTGCCGAACAGCCAGGGGATGCCGTCCGCCTTGAGGGCGGCCAGGAAGAACTGGGCGGCGGGGTTGCGCAGCAGCTCCTTGCTCAGGATGTCCACCGCGAGCCGGCTGCCGGGGGCCGAGTTGTCGGCGAAGGTGCGCAGGAGCGTGGCGGACTGCTCCTCGGTGAGGAAGAAGAGCAGCGCCTCCGGCACCCAGAGGGTGGGCTGCGAGGGGTCGAAGCCGGCCGCGCGCAGCGACGGCGCCCAGTCCCCCGCGAGGTCCGCCGGAACGCGCTTGAGCGTCACGGTGGGGTCCGGAGCGCCCAGCTGGGCGAGACGTTTCTCCTTCTCCTCGATCAGGGCCTGGTGGTCCACCTCGTACAGGGTGACGCCGGCCGGCAGCCGGAGCCTGAGGGCGCGGGTGTCCATGCCGGCCGCGATGAGGACGATCTGCTGGATGCCCCGGTCCACCGCGTCGTGGATGGCGTCGTCGAGGTAGCGGGTGCGGATGGCCACGAACTCCACGAGGCCGCCGCCGCCGTACTTGTCGAGGAGTTCGAAGCCGCGGGGCTCGGCCAGCTTCCGCGCCAGCGGGTCCGTGAACAGGGCGTCACTGCGTTCACTCTCCAGCGCGCGGGCCGCCGCAGTCCACTGCGACGTGTAGGACACGGTCTTCATGGGAGGCTCCAATCGGGAAAGCGGTGGTCAGGAGTGCTTGGGGCGGCAGCGGAACCGGGCGTTGAGGATCAGCGTGAGGACGTCGGCGCCCTCCGCGTTGACCAGCCGGCCGCGGTTGCGGACGATGCGGAAGTCCGGTGCCGAGAGGGAGGGGAGGGAGCCGAGGATCTCGCAGCTGCCGGTGAGCACGTCGCCCGGGCGGACCGGCTGCAGAAAGCGCACCTCGTCCACTCCGGGGGAGCCCTCGACGGTGCCCTCGGCCGCGGCGTCGGGCAGCATGGTCGTGACGTACAGGCGCATCCAGATGGCTGCGGTGTTCCACCCGCTGGCGATGAGGCCGCCGAAGGCCGAGGCCCGGCCCGCCTCCTCGTCGAGGTGGTAGGGCTGCGGGTCGTAGGTCCGGCCGAAGGCGGTGATCTCCTCGGCCGTGACCTTGTGCGATCCGAGGTCGTGGACCGAGCCCTTCTCGTAGTCCTCGGCGTGGATCAGACGGCCCATCAGAAGAACTTCCGCTCGATGGCCTCCAGCGTGCGGAAGTCGGCGAGGTCCATGGCCTCGCGGTCGATCTCGGCGCCGCTGGCCTCCTCGATGACGAGGAGGAACTCGACGAAGGACAGCGAGTCGACGAGGCGGGCGGTGATCAGGTCCTCGTCCGGGGCGACGGTGTCGCGCTGCGGGGCCCGGGCCAGCAGCCAGTTGCGGACCTGGTCAAGGTTGGACGCGGTCGTTCCCGGCATGGGGTTCCTCCTTGGGGGTGGGCCGTGCCGCGGCGCCCGAGGCGACGGCGACGGCGAACTGGTCTTCGTGGGAGATGCTGATGTCGATGGCCTCGATGCCGGCGTCGGCGGCCCAGCGGCTCGCCTGCCCGGCGAGCCGGACGTAGGGCCACCGTCCGGGCTCCTTGAGGATCTCGATGGACGTCCAGGGGAGCGGCTGGTCGGTGCGGAGCAGCTTGAACACCGCCTCCTTGGCGGCGAGCCGTCCGGCCACCCCGTGGAGGTCCCACCCCGTGGGGAAGCGGCACAGTTCCGCTTCCGCCTCGGTGAGCATCAGGTGCAGCGGGCCGCCGTCGTCGGTGCCGGCCATGGCCCGGACCCGGGCGATGGGGACGACGTCCACGCCGACGCGCACCGCTGTCGCGGTCACGGTGCCGCGGCTTCGACGGCGGCGAGGGCCTTGGGCAGGTCGCCCTCGAACCGGTCGCTCAGGGCGGCGAGCCACCGTTCGAGGCCGAAGGCGACACAGCTGGTGTAGGCGTGTTCGCCGGTGGGCTCGATGGTGATGCCGCACCGTTCGCCGAAGAAGTTGCGATGGGTGTTGACCGAGGCGATGGCCAGGCCGTCGGCCTGGAACTCGTACTTGACCGGGCTGAGGCGCTGCAGGAGGGCCCGGCCGCCGTCGCGCTCGAAGAACGGGTCGGTGGCGGCCACCTTGGCCAGCGGGAGGTCCAGTGCGGCGGCGAACTTCTCGATCCGCTCGGTGAACCGGGCTATGACGTCCTGGGTGTGCTCGAACGACCCGATCGCCACGATCTCCCGCATCTGGAAGCTGAGCAGCCGCCGCAGTCGCTCGTAGCGTTCCTCGTTGCGGAAGCAGCGGTTGACGAGGGTGACGATGGTGTCGGGGGCGACGGGCCGGTTCTCGTAATAGAGGTAGGCGCCGTAGCAGGTGGAGTGCGGCAGTCCCAGGAACGGCGGTTCGACGTCGTGGCGGGCGAAGGTGCCCTCGACCGGTGCCGGCGGGGTGCCGCCCACGTCCAGCGGGCCGCCGACGAACTGCAGCTGGGGGAAGTTGCGGTAGACGTCGAAC
>NZ_JBFAPH010000527.1:0-2650 GCF_040675635.1 Streptomyces sp. NPDC049577 | reverse complement strand
TCTGAGCTTTCCCACGTGACCCGGAATTGCCTCGGAGTGCGGGATTCAGGCAGAGTCTCAGTCCTGTCAGGCCCCGCATACGGCACTTCGGCCCCTCAGGGGGCGGTGCGCCTCACTCACAACTGAACAGCGTCGCCGTATGCCGCCCGAGCATCACCGCGGACCTCCCGTTCGGGAGGAGCGCACCCGGGTCAGTGCCTTCTGTGACCGGCCGGTCCTCCGGGGCCGGTTCTATCGGAGGCCAGCGCGAGGGGCACGATCGCGTCCGCGAGGTCACCTATGCGGGCGATGCTGGAAGGAAACCGTGTGAGCCGGATTTCGGTCCGGGGATTCGCCGTGGCATCCGCCACCGCGGTCACCACCGTTGGCGCCGTTGTCGGCGTCGCCGCGGGACATGATCAGGGTACGACCGACCGGGTCGAGGCCACCGCGGCCGACACGACGCTGCTGGCGGAACTCCCCGCCGGACAGAACGTCCAGGCACAGACCGCTTCCCTCACGCAGCAGGCCGCCACCCAGGCCGACGCCGCCGACGCGGCCGCCAAGAAGGATGCCGAGGAGGCCGCGCGCAAGCAGGCCGCCGAGGCCGCCACCGCGAAGAAGGAAGCCGCGGAGGCGAAGGAGAAGAAGGACGCCGAGGCAAAGGCGGCCAAGGAGCGCGACCAGGACATTACGAGCCGTTCCGCCACGCGCGACGCCTCGTCCTTCCCGGTCAAGGGCTCCTACTCCGTCGCCGAGGTCCAGGCGATGGCCCGGCAGATCGTCCCGTCCGACCAGTTCCAGTGCTTCAGCCACATCGTGAACAACGAGAGCAGCTGGGACTACACCGCGACCAACGCCTCCTCCGGCGCGTACGGCCTGGTCCAGGCGCTGCCGGCGGGCAAGATGGCCTCCGCGGGCGCCGACTGGCGCACCAACCCGGCCACGCAGATCAAGTGGGGCCTCAGCTACATGAACGAGCAGTACGGCAGCCCGTGCGGCGCCTGGTCGTTCTGGCAGGCGAACAACTGGTACTAGGCCCACGCCATACCCCTTCGAGACCCCCGACCGCGACCGGTCGGGGGTCTTGCGTGTCCGCGCACCCGGGTAACGTTCACCGTGGCCACGGGGGAGTGGGGGTAGAGGAAGAGAAATGTCCAGATTGCCACGATGGGTCGGCGGCCTGGGGTCGGGCCTGATCCGGCTCGCGGAGCACCTCGACGAACGAGCCGAGCGAGCCGAGCGCGTTGCCGCGCAGGGCGAGCCGGGGATCGATCGTGCCCCGGCTCCCGTCACCGTGCCCGCACAGCCGTCGGCGCCGGAGCCGAAGCCGAATCCGCAGCGGCGGGCGGAACCGGAACCGGAGCGCGTGCCGGTGCCGGCGCCGAGCCCCGCACCGGAACCAGCGCCGGAGCCCGCTCCCGAGCCGGATCCGGAACCCGCGCCGAAGCCCGCCCCCGCCCGGAAGGGCGCGTGCGCCCACCGCCCCGATGCCGCGGCCGCGGTGCCCTGGGGCGTACGGGTCGCCGCCGAGGCCGGCTGGCGGCTGCTGGTGCTCGCGGGCACCCTGTGGGTGCTGATGCGCGTGATCAGTGCCGTACGGCTGGTGGTGCTCGCCTTCGTCGTCGGTCTGCTGATCACCGCGCTGCTCCAGCCCACCGTGTCCCTGCTCAAGCGCCGCGGCGTGCCGCGCGGGCTGGCCACGGCCCTGACCTTCACCGGCGGCTTCATCGTCATGGGCCTGGTGTGCTGGTTCGTCGTCTGGCAGGTCACGGAGAATCTCGACGATCTGTCCACGTCGATCCAGCACGGCATCGGCGAGCTGAAGCGCTGGCTGCTCAACAGCCCGTTCCACGTCACCCAGGACCAGATCAACAACATCGCCGACAACCTCAGCCAGGCGATCGGCACCAACACCAAGGACATCACCTCGGCCGGCATAGAGGGCGTCCAGGTGATCCTGGAGGTGCTGACCGGCATCCTGCTGGCGATGTTCAGCACCCTCTTCCTGCTCTACGACGGCCGCAGGATCTGGGAGTGGTTCCTCAAGCTCGTCCCCAGCGCGGCGCGCGAGGGCGTGGCGGGCGCGGGCCCGCGCGCGTGGGCCACGCTGACGGCGTACGTCCGCGGCACGGTGATAGTCGCGCTGATCGACGCGATCTTCATCGGCATCGGGTTGTTCTGCCTGAACGTTCCGATGGCCGTGCCGCTGGCGGTCTTCATCTTCCTCTTCGCCTTCATCCCGCTGGTCGGCGCGGTGGTCTCCGGCGCGCTCGCGGTGGTCGTCGCGCTGGTCACCCGTGATGTCTTCACGGCGCTGATGGTGCTGGTGGTGGTGCTCGCGGTGCAGCAGATCGAGGGCCATGTGCTCCAGCCGTTCATCCTCGGCCGCGCGGTCCGCGTCCACCCCCTTGCCGTCGTCCTCTCGGTGGCCGCCGGCTCGATGGTCGCCGGCATCGGCGGCGCGGTGGTCGCCGTTCCGCTGGTGGCGGTGACCAATACGGTCGTCGGCTACCTACGGGCGTACGCCCGGAGAGAGGCGGCGGGCGGCGAGGCCGTCACGGCGCTGGAGGAAGCCGAGACGCAGCCCTTCATCGTGGGGCTGGTGCTCTTTGCCCTGACCTTCGTCCTGCTGGCGAAGGGGCTCCTGCCGCGGATCAACAAGGTCCTC
>NZ_JBFAPH010000526.1:0-2670 GCF_040675635.1 Streptomyces sp. NPDC049577 | reverse complement strand
GTCGCGGACGCCAGCGCGTCCGCGACCGGCCCTATCTCGTTCTCGGCGAGCGGCGAGACGGTCAGCCGCACGCCGGGCGGCGAGGCCAGCCGGAAGCGCGCCCCGGGCGCCACCGCCCAGCCCGACTGCAGCAGCCGCGCCACCGCGCCCGTCTCGTCCGGCACCGGCAGCCAGACATTCATCCCACTGCGCCCGTGCGCCGCCATGCCCCTCCCGCGCAGCGCCTCCACGAGGGCGTCCCGGCGCCGCCCGTACGAGGCGGCCACCACCGTCTGGTCCACGGCGCCCGTCCGCCACAGGTGCGCCACCGTCTGCTGCAGCACATGGCTGACCCAGCCGTGCCCCAGGCGCTGGCGTCCGTTGACCCGGTCGAGGGTGACGGTGTCGCCGGTGAGCACCGCGAGCCGCAGGTCGGGCCCGTAGGCCTTGGCGGCCGAACGCAGCAGCGCCCAGTGGTCGGTGGCTCCGGCGAGCGGGTGCAGCGGCAGGTCGACGATGCCGTGACCGTGATCGTCCTCGATGAGCAGGACGTGGGGGTGGGCGGCGAGGACGGCGCGCAGCTCGCGGGCGCGCTCGGCACCGATCGCGGCGCCGGTGGGGTTCTGCGCGCGGTCGGTGACGACGATCGCCCGCGCGCCCTGGCGCAGGGCCTGCTCCGCCGCTTCCGGCAGCGGCCCCTCGTCGTCCAGCGCCACGGGCACGGGGCGCAGCCCGAGCGCGGGGACGAGATCGAGCAGGCTGCCCCAGCCCGGATCCTCCACCGCCACGGCGTCACCCGGCCGCAGATGCGCCGTCAGCACCCGCTCGATGCCGTCCAGCGAACCCGAGGTGACCGCGATCGGGCCCGCGGGCACGCCGTCCGCGGCGAAGGCCGCGCGGGCCATGCGCTCCAGCTCCGTGTCGACCCGGGGCGCGCCGTAGAGCACGGGGCTCCGGGCGGCGCGCGCGGCCGCCTCGGCGAGGGCCACGCCGAGCGGCGGCAGCAGCGCGGGATCGGGGTTGCCCGTCGAGACGTCCCGCACGCCCTCGGGCACCTCGACCCGGATGAGCTCGCGCGGGGTGCTGGCGGGGCGCGGACGCACCCGGCTGCCGCGCCGGCCCGCCGTCTCGATCACCCCGCGCTCCCGCAGGGTGCGGTAGGCGGCCGCGACCGTATTGGGATTGACACCCAGCTCGATCGCCAACTCCCGCATCGGAGGCAGCAGTTCTCCCGGCGCGAGCCTCCCCGCGCCCACCGCACGCTCCACGCTCGCGGAAATGTCCGCTGCGCGACGACCCGTGATCCGATACTCTCCTAGCACAAACCAGATTATGCACTAGTGCAATGGAGGACGCAATGCCGGGCCAGGAATCGCGGCAGCAGGAGCAGCCGGCTTACGAGCGGACCGAGCGCACCACCCCGTCCCGCTACCGGGACCGCGCCTCCTACGACCGCGAGCTGGTCCACTCGATACTCGACGCGGGCTACGTCTGCCACCTCGGCTTCGTGCGCGACGGCGCCCCCGTCGTGCTGCCGACGCTCTACGGGCGCGTCGGCGAGCGCCTGTACGTGCACGGCTCGACCGGTTCGCGGCCGCTTCGGGAGGCCGGTCAGGCCGAGGAGCCGGGCATGCCGGTCTGCGTGACCGTCACCCATCTCGACGGCCTGGTCCTGGCCCGCTCGGCCTTCCACCACTCCCTCAACTACCGCTCCGTCGTCGTGCACGGCACGGCCCGGCGGGTCACCGACGAGGAGGAGCTGACCACCGCGCTCGACGCCCTGGTGAACCAGGTCGTGCCGGGCCGGGCGGCCGACTCCCGGCCGGCGTCGGCCAAGGAGCTGGCCGCCACGGCCGTGCTGCGCGTCGAGCTCTCGGAGGTCTCCGCCAAGGTGCGCAACGCGGGCCCCGGCGACGACGAGGAGGACCTGGGCCTGCCGCACTGGAGCGGAGTCGTCCCCGTGACCACCGCGTACGGCGCGCCCGTCCCGGCGGACGACCTCGCCCCCGGCATCCCCGTCCCCGGCTACCTCGCCGGTCTCACCCGCCGCTGACCGGCCCGGCGAGCGCGGCCGTCTGCTGTCCGCGGGCCTCGGCCCAGGCCAGGGCGAGGACCGCGCTCAGCAGCAGGGCCGTGCCCAGCATCGTCGCGGCGGTCAGCCGCTCGCCCAGCAGGGCGACGGCGATGCCGGCCGCCGTGACCGGCTCCAGCAGGGTGACGACCGTGGCCGTCGTGGCCCGCACGGCGGCCAGACCCGCGAAGAACAGCGCGTAGGCCAGCACGGTCGGGACCGTCACCAGATAGCCCAGCAGCCAGAGGGTGCGGCCGAGTCCGGCAGTGCGCGGCCACAGCCCCTCGGCCGCCGCGAGCGGCAGCAGGCAGGCCGCGCAGACGGCGAACGAGCTGAGCGTGGCGTCCAGCGGGTCCGCCGGGCGGCCGGCCCGGCCGAGGTATCGCGTGCCGACCGTGAGCGTGGCGTAGCCGGCGGCGGACAGCAGCGCCAGCGCGACGCCCGCCGGGCGCACGGTGCCCGTGCCGTCGCTGCCGAGCGTCAGCACGGCGAGCCCGGCGAGCGCGCCGGAGACGGCCGCCCTGCCGCCCGCGCCGAGCCGTTCGTTCATGAGCACCCTGCCGCCGAGGGCCACCAGCACGGGCGCCGCGCCCAGGGTGACGACGGTCCCGACGGCTATG
>NZ_JBFAPH010000525.1:0-2691 GCF_040675635.1 Streptomyces sp. NPDC049577 | reverse complement strand
CCGGCGACTTCGCCGACGGGGTGTGCTTCGTCGATCTGGTCCCGGTCACCGATCCGGGACGGATCGGCGCGGCGGTCGCGGCGGCCGTGGGGGTGACCGGGAGGGCGGGCGCAGCGGGTGTTCTCGGCGTTGCACGCGCGACTGCGGGATGCGGGGGCGCAGTTCGTGGCGTTGGCGCTGGCGTAGGAGCGGGGGCGGGCACGTTTTTCAGCCCGTCCGGCGTCTGAGGACACCGCGCGGAGCGCGGTCCGGGGCCGGGGGCGGAGCCCCCGGCTCACGATCTGCGCCCCACCGGCGGCTTTCGGCTGCCCGAGCGGTACGGCACCGGCCATGCCGCCCCCTCCCCCGCATACCCCTGCTCGGCGGCCGCGTGCAGCGTCCAGTGGGGGTCGTACAAGTGCGGGCGCCCCAGCGCGCACAGGTCCGCTCGTCCCGCGAGCACGATCGAGTTCACGTCGTCCCATGACGAGATCGCCCCCACCGCGATGACCGGCACCCGTGCCAGCCGGCGGATCCGTTCCGCGAACGGCGTCTGGTAGGAGCGCCCGTACGCGGGGCGTTCGTCCGGGACGACCTGGCCGGTGGAGACGTCGATCGCGTCGGCGCCGTGCTCGGCGAAGGCGCGGGCGATGTCCACCGCGTCGTCGCCGGTGGTGCCGCCGGGCGCCCAGTCGGTGGCGGAGATCCGCACGGTCATGGGGCGCTCGCCGGGCCAGACGGCCCGTACCGCGTCGAAGACCTCCAGGGGGAAGCGCAGCCGGCCGGCCAGGGTGCCGCCGTAGGCGTCGTCGCGGTGGTTGGTCAGCGGGGAGAGGAAGCCGGAGAGCAGATAGCCGTGCGCGCAGTGGAGTTCGAGGAGGTCGAAGCCGGCGCGGGCGGCGGCTTCGGCGGCGCGGACGAACTCGTCGCGGACGGCGGCCATCCCTTCGGCGGTCAGGGCGTGCGGGGTCTGGTTGACGCCGGGCCGGTAGGGCAGTGGTGAGGCGGCGACGAGGGGCCAGTTGCCGTCGGGCAGCGGCTGGTCGATGCCCTCCCACATGAGCCGGGTGGAGCCCTTGCGGCCGGAGTGGCCGAGCTGGACGCCGATGGCGGTGCCGGGCGCGCGCTCGTGGACGAAGTCGGTGATCCGCCGCCAGGCGGTCTCGTGCTCGGGCGCGTACAGGCCCGTGCAGCCGGGTGTGATGCGGCCGCGGGGGCTGACGCAGACCATCTCGGTCATGACCAGGCCGGCGCCGCCGAGGGCGCGGGCGCCGAGGTGGACGAGGTGGAAGTCGCCCGGTGTGCCGTCGACGGCGGAGTACATGTCCATGGGCGAGACGACGACGCGGTTGCGCAGGGTCAGCCCGCGCAGCCGGAACGGGGTGAACATGGGGGGCGTGCCGGGCGGGACGCCCGCCTCGTCCTCGACGGCGGTGACGAAGCGGGGATCGCGCAGCCGGAGGTTGTCGTGGGTGACGCGGCGGCTGCGGGTGAGCAGGCCGAAGGCGAACCGGTGCGGCGGTGCGCCGACGTGGACGGCGAGGTCCTCGAACCACTCCAGGCTGGCCCGCGCCGCGCGCTGGGTGGACTCGACGACCGGCCGCCGCTCGGCCTCGTACGCCGCCAGGGCCTCGGGGACGCCGGTGTGCCGCTCCAGCCGGTGGGCGAGGGCGACGGCGTCCTCGACGGCGAGCTTGGTGCCGGAGCCGATGGAGAAGTGGGCGGTGTGGGCGGCGTCGCCGAGCAGCACGGTGTTCCCGTGCCACCAGCGCTCATTGACGACCGTGCGGAAGGCGGTCCATTCGGAGCGGTTGGAGCGCAGCGGGCGGTCGCCGAGGAGGTCGGAGAAGTACTTGGCGCACAGGTCGAGGGAGGCCCTGCGGTCGCACCGGTCGAGGCCGGCGCGGCGCCAGACCTCCTCGCGCATCTCGACGATGACGGTGCTCGCGTGCGGCGCGTACGGATAGGCGTGCAGCTGCATGACCCCGTGCTCGGTCTCGGCTATCTCGAAGCGGAAGGCGTCGAGGGCGAAGCCGGCGGAGAGCCAGATGTAACGGCAGCGGTGGGTGGTGAGGGTGGGGCGGAAGACGTCCCGGTGGGCGTCGCGGGTGCTGCTGTGCACGCCGTCGGCGGCTATGACGAGGTCGTAGGCGTCCGCCAGCCGTGCGGCGGGCGGTGCCTCGGTGCGGAAGCGGAGGTCGACGCCGAGGGCGCGGCAGCGGTCGTGGAGGACGGCGAGGAGCCGGTGCCGGCCGACGGCGGCGAAGCCGTGGCCGCCGGAGCGCAGCAGGGTGCCGCGGTGCACGACGTCGATGTCGTCCCAGCGCCGGAACTCGCGCCGGAGGGCGGCGTGGACGGCGGGGTCGGCGCTCTCGATGCCGCCGAGGGTCTCGTCGGAGAGGACGACGCCGAAGCCGAAGGTGTCGTCGGGGGCGTTGCGCTCCCAGAGGGTGATCTCCCGGGCGGGGTCGTGGCGTTTGAGGAGGGCGGCGGCGTAGAGGCCGCCGGGTCCGCCGCCGATGACCGCGACGCGCATGCTCATCGCCCCCGCCACTTCGGCGGGCGCCGCTGGGTGAAGGCGGCGTGGAACTCGGCGTAGTCGGCGCTGTTCATCAGCAGGGCCTGGGTGGCGGCGCACGGCGCAGGCCCTGGTGGCGCAGGCCGCCGTGCCGGTGTCGGTGGACGTGCTGGACCGGCTGCCCTGCCCGTACG
>NZ_JBFAPH010000524.1:0-2715 GCF_040675635.1 Streptomyces sp. NPDC049577 | reverse complement strand
GCACAGCGGAGTTGTACGTACGGTTCAGCTTGCCGCCGTACTTTTCGGCCAGGTCCTTGCTTTCGGTGGCGACTGAATGTGCCGCGGTTTTGTTCGCGCCGTCCTTCAGCATGACGATGTAGCTGCCATCGATGGCGCCCTTGGCGTGCGTGCCGTAAACCGTGCCTTCCGCGGGGGCGGCGCCGGCCGGCAGCGTCAATACGGTGGCTCCGGCGGCGACTGCCGTCGCCGCGGATATCGCCACTAAGAGGCGTCGATTCGTGGCGCGTTTGTGGTGTGCCATGACGAGGGTTTTCCTCCTCGTGAGGTTGTGGGGGGGAATTGCATGCCGCGGTCGCGGCACGGCCGGAGTGCGGGAAGCTCCCGCTCCGGTTGGTCCAGAACCCTTTCAGCTTTGACGCGCGCAGTTCAATAGCTCGATCAAGGTGTGACATACGCAACGTCCCTCTGTAATTGCAAAGAGCAATGAACGCCTACAAAAGGGGCAACCCCGTCGCGGTTCACACGACTCGCCGGGTTCGGCCGATTCGGTCAAGTCCGTTCAGAGCCGGTCGATTTACCAGTCGGTAACAGCCCGGAAGGGCGCCTTCCGTCCCCCGGGGGCAGGTAAGCCCTGAGCCCGTCACACGCCCCTGACCTGCGGCGGAGCTAGCTCACAGGCAAACGGAAGTCAAGCTTCCGTTAACTCTTGACGGCGCTCATACGCGCCTCACACCATTCACCGGAAGGCGGTCACGTGTTCGCGTGATCGTCTTGTCCGGAGCACGCGGCAAGCACCGCACGACGTCCCCGTCGGGCGCCCGGTTCCGCTCCCCCCTCCAGCAAAGGCGAAGACATAGATGAGTGACCGCACCCTCACTGCGGCCGACACCCCGGCGGGCACCTCCGCCCCGGCAGCGACGTCCCCACACGTCGACGCCGGCGACGCGGGGTACAGCAAGGACCTCAAGTCCCGCCACGTCAACATGATCGCTATCGGCGGTGCCATCGGTACCGGTCTGTTCCTCGGCGCCGGTGGGCGCCTCGCCAGTGCGGGGCCCTCGCTCTTCATCGCCTACGCGGTGTGCGGACTCTTCGCCTTCTTCGTCGTGCGCGCGCTCGGCGAGCTCGTCCTGTACCGCCCGTCCTCCGGCGCGTTCGTCTCGTACGCGCGTGAGTTCATGGGCGAGAAGGGCGCCTACACCGCCGGCTGGCTCTACTTCCTGAACTGGGCCACCACCGGCATCGCGGACATCACGGCCGTGGCCACGTACACCCACTACTGGCACATGTTCAGCACGATCCCGCAGTGGGTGCTCGCGCTGATCGCCCTCGCGGTCGTACTCACCGTGAACCTGATCTCGGTGAAGTACTTCGGCGAGATGGAATTCTGGTTCGCGATCGTCAAGGTCGCCGCGATCACCGTCTTCATGGTCGTCGGCATCTTCCTGCTGGCCAGCCAGCACAAGGTCGGCGACGGCACCCCGGGCCTGGCGAACGTCCTCGACCACGGTGGCGTCTTCCCGACCGGCGTCATGCCGATGCTGATGGTCATCCAGGGCGTCGTCTTCGCCTACGCCTCCGTCGAGCTGTGCGGTGTCGCCGCGGGCGAGACGAAGAACCCCGAGAAGATCATGCCCAAGGCGATCAACTCGATCATGTGGCGTGTCGGCCTGTTCTACGTCGGCTCGGTCATCCTGCTGGCCGTGCTCCTGCCGTACACCGCCTACCACGCCGGCGAGAGCCCGTTCGTCACCGTCCTGTCGAAGATCGGCGTGCCGTACGCGGCCGGCGTGATGAACCTGGTGGTCCTCACCGCCGCGCTGTCCAGCCTGAACTCCGGCCTGTACTCCACCGGCCGCATCCTCCGCTCGATGGCCATGTCCGGCTCCGCGCCGAAGTTCACCGGCCGGATGAACAAGGGCCAGGTGCCCTACGGCGGCATCCTGCTCACCGCGTTCTTCTGCGTGCTGGGCGTGGGCCTGAACTTCGTGGTCCCGGCGGACGCCTTCGAGATCGTGCTGAACTTCGCCGCGATCGGCATCATCGGCACCTGGGGCATGATCATGGTCTGCTCCCTGCTGTTCTGGCGCCGCTCGAAGGAGGGCCGGGTCACCCGCCCCGGCTACAAGCTCCCCTGGGCGCCGTACACCCAGATCGTCACCCTGGTCTTCCTGGCCGGCGTGCTGGGTCTGATGGCCTCCGAGCCGGGTGAGGGGCGCACCACCGTGCTGTTCCTTCCGGTGATCGTGGCCGCGCTGGTCGGCGGCTGGTACCTCGTCCGCGGCCGGGTCGCCCGCGCCCTGGAGGCGTCGCGCGCCGAGGCCGAGCAGCACTGATCCCTCCCGCCGGGTGACCGGCGCGTCACCGCGCCTCCGCGCGGTGGCACAGGCCCCCGGAGCCTCCCGGCTCCGGGGGCTTCGTGCTGTCCGGGGGCCGGCCGCACCGTAACAGCCTCCCCGGGCCGTGGCCGCGGCTTTGTCAGATGGCGATGGAATGGCCGCGGAACCTCGTCCCCCGCTTCCCGGCGCGGCTAGCGTCCCCCGTCATTCGAGCAGACGGCCGGGGACGGCCCGAGGAACGAAGGAGGGGGCGCCATGCGTCCCGTACGCCCCACCCACGCCGTGCGAGCGGGCTTCGACAGGTCCTTCTCGGGGCTCGGCGGGCCCCTGCGGCGGCGGAGCGGGCCCGAGGGCGCCCGGCCGCCGGGGGGCGGGCGGGCGCTGGGCACCTGGC
>NZ_JBFAPH010000523.1:0-2724 GCF_040675635.1 Streptomyces sp. NPDC049577 | reverse complement strand
GTGACTTCACTCATGTCGCCCACGCCGATTCCGGAGCGTGCTCGAATCTGCTCAGGCAGGCTGCTCAGGCAGTTTGGGAGGCTCCCGGAAGAAAAGCGGTCCCTGATCGGGACACAGAGCACCCAGCCGATGTGGCTTCGAGTGCAGACTTGAGGTTAACACTACCGGATCCCACAAACATTCCCCCTCTCCAAGACCGGCAACCGCGTCTTTTCACGGCCCCGGGGTGGCGCCCCGAAACCACAGGTCAGGCGAGCGGCAGCACGCTCGTCCCCCCGGCGTCGAGGGTCAGCCGGTTGGCCGCCCAGCCCTCGCCCGCCAGTCGTGCGACCTTGTCGGCCGCACCGATTGCGACCAGCGCGAGCACCGTGGGGCCCGCACCGGAGATGACCGCGGGGACGCCGTCCGCCCGCAGTCGGTTGACCAGGGCCACGCTCTCCGGCATCGCCGGGGTGCGGTAGTCCTGGTGGAGCCGGTCCTCGGTGGCCGGCAGCAGCAGCTCGGGGCGCCTGGTCAGGGCCTCGACGAGCAGTGCGGCGCGCCCGGCGTTGGCCGCCGCGTCCGCATGGGGGACGCTGCGCGGCAGCAGCCCCCGGGCGGTCTCCGTCAGCACCGGCCGGGACGGTACGAAGACCACCGGAACGATGGAATCCGAGGGGTCCATCCGAATGGCCCGGGCGACCGAGCCCTCCATCCACGCCAGCGTGAAGCCGCCCAGCAGGCACGCGGCGACATTGTCCGGGTGGCCCTCGATCTCGGTGGCCAGCTCCAGCATCGCCGCGTCGTCGAGCCGCTCGGCCCCGCCTATGGTCACGGCGCGGGCCGCCACTATCCCCGCGCAGATCGCGGCGGAGGAGGAGCCCAGGCCCCGCCCGTGCGGAATGCGGTTCGCGCAGACGACCTCCAGGCCGCGCGGCTGGCCGCCCAGCACGTCGAAGGTGGTGCGCAGGGAGCGGACGAGCAGATGGCGCTCGTCGCGCGGGAGGTTCTCGGCACCCTCCCCCGCGATGTCGATGTGCAGCCCGGACTCGGCCACCCGGACGACGACGTCGTCGTACAGCCCCAGGGACAGGCCGAGGGCGTCGAAGCCCGGCCCGAGGTTCGCGCTGGTGGCAGGGGTGCGCACTCGGACGGCGGCGGCACGGAAGGCGGGACCGGCCATCGCTCGATGACTCTCCTTGGTCTGGCCGTGGGTGGTGGCGGGTGACATCCGCAAGGGTCGCGACGGCGATGCCGCGTGGAGGGCGGCAGCGGTCTGCGACGGGGCGGTGTGAACACAGCCTATCGAAGGAAGGTTCACCGGCGACATAGGGCGCACCGGCGGCGTTGCCCGCCGGTCGGCGGGGTGGGGGGCGCTTCCCGCCACCCCACCCGCACCCGCCCCGGCTACACCAGCCCGAGCTGAGCCGCCGCGACTCCCGGATCCACCGGAACGGTAACCGGCTGGGGCGCGCCCGCGACCGCCCAGTCCGGGTCCTTGAGGCCGTTGCCGGTGACCGTGCAGACGATCCGCTGCCCGGGGTCGACGAGCCCGAGCTCCGCCGCCTTGAGCAGGCCCGCCACGCTCGCCGCCGACGCCGGCTCGACGAACACGCCCTCCTGCGAGGCCAACAGCCGGTAAGCCGCGAGGATCTGGCGATCGGTCACCTCGTCGATGAGACCGCCCGATTCGTCCCGCGCCTCCTCGGCGAAACGCCAGGAGGCCGGGTTGCCGATCCGGATCGCGGTCGCGATGGTGTGCGGGTCCTTCACCGGCTCGCCGCGCACGATCGGCGCCGAACCGGACGCCTGGAAGCCCCACATGCGCGGGGTGCGGGAGGCGATGCCGTCGGCGGCGTACTCCCGGTAGCCCCGCCAGTAGGCGGTGATGTTGCCGGCGTTGCCGACCGGGAGGACGTGGATGTCCGGGGCGTCGCCGAGCGCGTCGACGATCTCGAAGGCGGCCGTCTTCTGGCCCTCGATGCGGACCGGGTTGACGGAGTTGACCAGTGCCACCGGGTAGTTGTCCGACAGCTGACGGGCGAGCGTGAGGCAGTCGTCGAAGTTGCCGTCGACCTGGAGGATGCGCGCGCCGTGGACCAGCGCCTGGCCCATCTTGCCCAGCGCGATCTTGCCCTGCGGCACCAGCACGGCGCAGACCATGCCGGCGCGGACGGCGTAGGCGGCGGCCGAGGCGGAGGTGTTGCCGGTGGAGGCGCAGATGACCGCCTTGGCGCCCTCCTCCTTGGCCCGGGTGATGGCCATGGTCATGCCGCGGTCCTTGAAGGACCCGGTGGGGTTGGCGCCCTCGACCTTCAGATGCACCTCACAGCCGGTGCGCTCGGAGAGCACCTGCGCGGGGACGAGCGGCGTGCCGCCCTCACGGAGGGTGACCACCGGGGTGTCCGCGGTGACCGGCAGCCGGTCCCGGTACTCCTCGATGATGCCGCGCCACTGATGGGTGTGTGCCATTGCTTTCGTAACTTCCCTTCGCCTTACTCGCCCTCGACCCGCATGATGCTCGCGACCCCGCGCACCGTGTCGAGGCGGCGCAGCGCCTCGACGGTGGCGGACAGCGCGGCGTCGGCGGCCCGGTGGGTGACCACGACGAGGGACGCCTCGCCGTCCTTGCCCTGCTGGCGGACCGTGTCGATGGACACCCCGTGGCCGGCGAAGACCGTGGCCACCTGGGCCAGGACACCCGGCTTGTCCGCGACGTCGAGACTGATGTGGTAACGCGTGACC
>NZ_JBFAPH010000522.1:0-2739 GCF_040675635.1 Streptomyces sp. NPDC049577 | reverse complement strand
GCCGCCGCACCCCCGCGCGCGGCGGCGGACCGCGTGCGGCCCGGGCCCGGGTGCCTCCGGCTCGCGGACGGCCAGGTCGACGCCGAACAGCGGCCGCACCCCGGCCCGGGCGCTCGCCCGGGCGAAACGGACGGCCCCGGACAGGCTGTCGCGGTCGGTGAGGGCGATCGCGTCCATGCCGCGCTCGGCGGCCCGCTCGGCCAGGCGCTCGGGGTGCGAGGCGCCGTACCGCATGGAGAAGCCGGAGGCGGTGTGCAGATGCGTGAAGGCCGTGACGGTGCAGTGCCCGCTCATCGCACCTCCTGCCTTCTGGCTGATTCCTTTCGCCCCTCCTGCCTCCACCATAAACCACTTCTCGAACGTTCGTACGAATGAATCCGGCCGGGCACCCCGGGGCACTCCGGCGCCACTCGAACGGCCCGCCCCGCCCTGCGTCCGCCCGCCCGGGCCCGCAGGCTCGGGGCATGGCCGATACCCCCGGCGCCGGCGGCGCCGGCTTCCTCGGAGAGCTGCGGGACGCGGTCCGGGGCCGGGCCGCGCTCATGGTCACCGGCGCGCTGGTGCTCCAGCTGGCCTTCGTCCTGTCCTACGTCGGCGCCTTCCACGCGCCGAAGCCGAGCGAGATCCCGACGGGCGTCGTCGCCCCGCGCGCGATCAGCGGGCAGCTGGTGCAGAAGCTCGGCGCACTGCCCGGCACACCCCTGGACACGCGCGCGGTCCGCGACGAGGCGGAGGCCCGCCGGCTGATCGACGAACGCGAGATCGACGCAGCACTCCTGGTCGACCCGCGCCGCACCACCGACACCCTGCTCGTCGCGAGCGGCTCGGGGGCCTCGCTCGCCCAGGCGGCCACGGCGGTCGTCACCCAGGCCGAGAAGACGGAGGGGCGCGCGCTCCGGGTCCAGGACGTCGCCCCCGCCGACCGCGGCGACTCCCGCGGCCTGACCTCTTTCTACCTGGTGATCGGCTGGTGCGTGGGCGGCTACCTGTGCGCCGCGATCCTCGCGGTGAGCGCCGGCGCCCGCCCGGCCAACACGCACCGCGCCGTCATCCGGCTGGGCGCGATCGCGGTGTACGCGATCGGCTCGGGCCTGCTGGGCGCACTCATCGCCGGCCCCCTGCTGGACGCGCTACCGGGCGGCATCCTGCCGCTGTGGGGCCTGGGCGCCCTGGTGGTCTTCGCGGTCGGCGCCCTCACCCTCGCCCTCCAGGGCCTGGCGGGCATCGTCGGCATCGGCCTGGCGATCGCGATCGTCGTCGTCCTGGGCAACCCGAGCGCGGGCGGCGCCTACCCCTACCCCCTCCTCCCACCCTTCTGGCGCGCCATCGGCCCCGCCCTCCCCCCGGGCGCGGGCACCTGGTCGGCCCGCTCCATCTCCTACTTCCACGGCAACGCACTGACGTGCCCCCTGCTGATCCTGTCCGCCTGGGCGGTGGCGGGAACGGCGGTGGCCCTCGCGTGCGCGGTGGTGCGGGGGCGGCGGGGGCGGGCGGAGACGGGGTAACAACAGCTGACACAGCACCACTGGCTCGTGACGGCTGACGGCATCTGCCCCCGCGACATGAATCGGGCAGCGAATGCCATCCGTGAACAAGACTCCGGACGCCGGCCACCTCGCGCACGGACTGCCCGTCACCGTTGATCAGCGACGTGCGGGCGATGACTGCGTCCGGAGCCAGGAGCCGGAGGCCGGTCTCCGCCGCGGCCTTCGCCCCCCCCGTACGGAGTCGCGGGATCGGGCAGACACATCTCGACATAGCGGGTGCGCGCCGTGGCGGTGTGCACGTCCTGCCGCTCCGGCGAGCGCAGGCACGGGGGTGCGGAAGCCCAGCGTCTGGTATCGCGTGGCAGGCCGAATTTGAGCCGATCTGCTCCGCTCAGCGGGCTATCCGCTGGACGTTCGACCCCCGCCGAACAACTATGCCTGCATCGTTCGCGCACGCCTCAAGGCGAAAGGGCACCCCCATGCGCAAAAGACCACGAAAAGGGTACAGACGCATCGGTCAGCTGGTCAGGCCCCTGAGGGCAAGCCTGGTGGCTGCTGCGGCGGTTGGGGCACTTCTGGTCGCGGTGCCGGGCACCGCCACGGCCGCACCCCAGCACACTGCCGCCACCTCCGGCTCCTCGATTGCCGCAGCCCGCGACGGAGACGGCTGGCTGGAGCTGTTCGGCACCGACAGCACCGGAGGCGTGTGGCACCGCCGACAGTCCTCCATCTTTAGCGGCGGCTGGACGAACTGGTACAAATTCGATGGCGCCCTGGTCTCCGTCGCCTCCGAGACCAATGCCGATGGGCGAGTGGAACTGTTCGGCGTCGACAGCACCGGCGGCGTGTGGCACCGCTGGCAGACCTACCCGGGCAGTTGGTCCGACTGGTACAAATTCGACGGCGGGCTCACGTCGATCGCCGCAGCCCGCAACGCGGACGGCCGACTGGAGCTGTTCGGCACCGACAGCACCGGCGGCGTGTGGCACCGCTGGCAGACCTCCCCCGGCAACGGCGGCTGGACGAACTGGTACAAGTTCGACGGCGCATTGACCCAGGTTGCCGCCGAGACCAACGCCGATGGGCGAGTGGAACTGTTCGGCGTCGACAGCACCGGCGGCGTGTGGCACCGCTGGCAGGCCTCCCCCGGCGGCAGCTGGTCCGACTGGTACAAATTCGACGGCGGGCTCACGTCGATCGCCGCAGCCCGCAACGCGGACGGCCGACTGGAGCTGTTCGGCACCGACAGCAC
>NZ_JBFAPH010000521.1:0-2747 GCF_040675635.1 Streptomyces sp. NPDC049577 | reverse complement strand
GCCCGGGCGCGCCGGGCCGCCGGCCGGGACGACTGGGCGTCCTTCGGCCGGCTGTCCGGGGCGGTCGTCTGCCGCTCGGTCGTGTTCACCGGTCTGAGCTCATTCGTCTCCCTCTACGCGCGGCAGCGCACCGGTGGCGGGGAACTGTCCGGTACCGCCGCCCTGTTCACGCTCTACCTCGGCGGGGCGGTGGGCACGGTGGCCGGGGGACGGCTCGCCGGCCGGCACGGACGCGTCACGGTCGTCCGGTGGGCCTACGCCCTGACGGTCCCGGCCGTCGCCGGCGTCGTCCTCGTCCCCGGGCCGCCGTTCTACCTGTTCGTCGCCCTCACCTCGGCCGGGCTGTACGTGCCGTTCTCCCTGCACGTCACGCTCGGCCAGGACTACCTGCCGCGCCGCGTGGGCACCGCGAGCGGCGTCACCCTGGGCCTGACCGTCAGCATCGGGGGCCTCGCGAGCCCGCTGATCGGCGCCCTCGCCGACGCGACCACCCTGCGGGCCGCCCTGGCACCGCTGATCGCCCTGCCCGCCCTCGGCTGGTTCCTGCTGAGGCCGCTGCGTGAGCCGCAGGCGCCGGCTCCGCGTGTGGCGAGCGGGCATGGCGCGCCTCAGCAGACCGGCTGACGCGGCACCAGGTCCAGCAGCCGCGGCCCCGGCCGTTCCGTGAGCAGCGCGAGTTCCTCCGCCGCCTGGCGTTCGCCGGGGAGGGAGCCGGCGCGGCGGAACGCGCGCAGGGCGGCGGAGAGGTGGCGGCCCGCGCGGCCGGTGCGGCGGAGTATGCGGCAGTAGCGGCCCAGCGCGAGGTGCACCCGGGCCAGCAGCAGGGTGTCGCCGGCCCGCTCGGCGGCGCCCAGGGCCACCCCCAGGTCGTCCTCGGCCTCGTCGAAGAGGCCGGAGGCCACGCGGGTCTCGCCGATGCCGAGCAGGGCGTAGCCCTCGGCGCGCATGTCCCCCCTGCCCCGGGCGAGCCGCAGCAGGCGGCGGTAGGACTCCTCGGCCGCGCCGAAGCGTTCGCGGCGCAGCTGTGCCGCCGCCAGCCGGTGCAGGGCCGGGGCCGGTCCGAGGCCGTCACCGGCGCGGGCCTCGGCGGCCAGCGACGCGGCGCGGCGGCGCGCCCGGTGGAGTTCCTCGCGCGGCTCCTCCCATTCGGCGCGTTCCCGGGCGTAGCAGCGCAGCAGCGGGGGGAAGCGGAAGTGCGGGGTGCCGTCGGCGCCCACGCCGGCGATCTCCAGGAGGCCGGCCTCGGCCAGCCATCCCATCAGCTCCTCGGCCTCGGCCGGGGACGTGCCCAGCAGGACGCCGCCTGCCCGGGCCGGGAAGTCCGGCAGGTCGAGCAGGCCGAGCCGGCGGAACAGCCGGGCCGGGCCCTCGGGGAGGAAGGCGTGGTGGCGGGCGAAACGGGGCCGGACGGAGGCACCGGGGACCGCGAGTTCGTCGAGCCGGCGGTCCTCGTCGGCGAGCGCGTCCGCCAGTTCCCGGACGGACAGCCCGGGAGAGGCGGCGAGGCGGCCGGCGGCGGCGCGCAGGGCGAGCGGAAGTCCCTCGCACAGCACCGACAGCCGCCGGACGGCCCCGGGTTCGGCCGCGCAGCGCTCCGCCCCGGCGACGGCCGCGACGAGCTCCGCCGCCTGCGGGCCGGGCAGCGGTCCGAGGCCGATCCGGACCGCGGTGTGCGCGGGGGACGGGCCGGGGGCGCGGGTACGGCTGGTGGCCAGCACCGCCCCGGGGCCCGGGGACGGCAGGAAGGCCCGGATCCAGCCGGGCGCGGGCAGGTCGTCGAGCACGACCAGGACGCGGCGGCCGGTCAGCACCCGGCGGTAGAGGGCCGCCCGGTCGGCGCGCGCCGCCGGCAGATGCGCGGCGGGCACGCCCAGGGCGAGGAGGAAACGTTCCATCAACTCATGTGTGGCGGCCGCCTCCTCGTCCTCGCCGTACCGGCCCAGCGTGGCGTAGAGCAGGCCGCCGGGGAACCGGTGGGCCGCGCGGTGCGCCCAGTGCACGGCGAGAGCGGTCTTGCCCGTGCCGGGCGGTCCGGTCAGCAGGGCGGCCGACGGGACGCCCCCGCACCCCGCGCCCTCGCCGCCGGCCGGTTCGCCGATCAGCTGGTCGAGCTGCCGCAGCTCGGCATCCCGCCCGGTGAACCCCGGTACGTCCGGTGGAAGTCCCGCCGGACCGGTTCCCACGGATCTCACCGCACCCATCGCCTGCCCCCGTTCGCGGCCGTCACCGCGTGCAGTAGAACCCACGGGACACGACCCCCGCGGGCAGCCGTACGGGCCGGGGGCCTCACACGGCGCGGCGTTCCAGTTCCAGCGCGAAGCGCAGCCAGGTCTCCGCGCAGTGGCGGGCGGCCTGGGCCACCATCTTCCTGCGGTGCGCCGGCACGCTGTCCAGCAGGCCGCGCCAGCGCTCGCCACCCATGGCGTTGACGCTCAGCAGGTGCAGCAGGGCCCGGCCGCCCTCGCTGAAGCGCAGCGAGGGGTCCTTGCGCAGGCTCGGCAGCGGCAGTGGTCCCGCGGGCGCGGCCGGTGACGCGGCGAGGGCGGTCGCGGGCGCCGGCGCGACGGGGCGTGCGGCACGCTCGACGGCGGTCCGGTTCGCGGTCCGGTTCTCGGCGTCGCGCAGCTTCTTCGGCACCGGGTCCTGACCCAGCTCGACCTGGTCGCCTGGCAGGTCCGCGTCGCCGCCGGCGAGGCGCTGCCGTTCGCCCAGGAGGACGTCACCCTCACCGGCCACGCCGTCGAGGC
>NZ_JBFAPH010000520.1:0-2748 GCF_040675635.1 Streptomyces sp. NPDC049577 | reverse complement strand
TGCCCGGCGGGGGGCTGCACACGGCCCACGGCACCGGTGACGCGCCCGAGCAACGCGGCGGCCCGCCCGGGCGCGACAGCCGGGCGGCGCCGGTCGTCACGGGCGGGCGGCAGGACGAGGGTGACGCGCTCGCCGTAGACGCCCGAGAGCTCGGACGCGAGCCGGTGCGCGAGCGCGTCGTCGCCACAGACCACCATGTGCGGGACCGCGAAGGACGCGTGGGACTGCTGGGGTAAGGAAGCCACGCCCCTAGCCTGCCGTGCCGCTGCCGCGGCTTCCAGGATTTATGCGGCCTGCGGAACGCCGCGCCCGACGGGTTCGGCACCGCCGGCCCCCACGTCGTGGTGACGCGCCGTCGCGGCGGGAAGGCGACTGCCCGCCGCAACCGCAGTCAGCCACCGTGGCGAGGGCCCGGCGCAATACACGATCAGCGCGAACGGGCGCTCCCCATGGTCCGCCGGACAGGCCCCAGGTGCCGCTGCCGCGGCTTCCAGGATTTATGCGGCCTGCGGAACACCGCGCCGACGGGCCGTCAGCCCTTGGCCAGCTCGCGCAGGGCGACGTTGAGTTCGAGGACGTTGACGTGCTCCTCCCCCATGAAGCCCAGGACGCGCCCGGCCACGTGGTCCTCCACCAGCTTCCTGACCCGCTCGGCCGGCAGGCCGTTCGCCTTGGCCACGCGGTCGGCCTGGAGGCGGGCGTAGGCCGGGGAGATGTCCGGGTCGAGGCCGGAGGCGGAGGCCGTCAGCGCGTCCACCGGGACGGCGGAGGGGGACACGCCGTTGAAGGCGGCGACGTCCGCGCGGCGCTGCTGGACGCTGT
Source organism: Streptomyces sp. NPDC049577 (assembly GCF_040675635.1). Taxonomy (NCBI): domain Bacteria; kingdom Bacillati; phylum Actinomycetota; class Actinomycetes; order Kitasatosporales; family Streptomycetaceae; genus Streptomyces; species Streptomyces sp. NPDC049577. The sequence continues at coordinate 1,926 of NZ_JBFAPH010000520.1, read as the reverse complement.
CCAGCAGCACCTTGCTGTCGGCGGCCAGGTTGGACGCGCCGGACACCACCAGCTTGTACCGGGTGTTCTCGGTGTTGGGGCCGGCGGCCGACGGGCGGCCCTGGAAGAACTTCGGGTCCGGCAGCGGGTTGCCGTCCTTGTCCTGCTTGTCGAGCGAGTAGCTCTGGCCCAGGAGCGCGGAGCCGACCGGCTCGCCGTCGGCCTTCACCTCGGAGCCGTTGGCCTTGTCGTGGAAGGCCGCCTGCGCGATGCCGGTGACGACGAGCGGGTAGATCACGCCGCAGACCACCGTGAGGACCAGCAGGGCCCGCAGGCCCGCTCCCAGCAGCCGGGCCGTGTTGCGTACGGAGTTGTTCATGGTGACGTCACCCGATGCCAGGGATGAGGGAGATGAGCATGTCGATGGCCTTGATGCCGATGAACGGGGCGATCAGCCCGCCCAGCCCGTAGATGCCGAGGTTGCGCCGGAGCATGCCGTCCGCGCTCATCGGCCGGTAGCGCACGCCCTTCAGGGCGAGCGGCACCAGCGCGATGATGATCAGTGCGTTGAAGACGACGGCCGACAGGATCGCGGACTGCGGCGAGTACAGGCCCATGATGTTGAGCTTGTCCAGGCCCGGGTAGGCCACGGCGAACATCGCCGGGATGATCGCGAAGTACTTCGCGACGTCGTTGGCGATCGAGAAGGTGGTGAGCGCGCCGCGCGTGATGAGCAGCTGCTTGCCGATCTCGACGATCTCGATGAGCTTGGTCGGGTCGGAGTCCAGGTCCACCATGTTCCCGGCCTCCTTGGCGGCCGAGGTGCCGGTGTTCATGGCCACGCCGACGTCCGCCTGGGCCAGCGCCGGGGCGTCGTTGGTGCCGTCGCCGGTCATGGCGACGAGCTTGCCGCCGGCCTGCTCGCGCTTGATGAGGGCCATCTTGTCCTCGGGCGTGGCCTCGGCGAGGAAGTCGTCGACGCCGGCCTCCTCCGCGATGGCCTTCGCCGTCAGCGGGTTGTCGCCCGTGATCATGACGGTCTTGATGCCCATGGCGCGCAGCTCGTCGAACCGCTCGCGCATGCCCTCCTTGACGACGTCCTTGAGGTGGATGACGCCGAGCACGCGCGGACCCCTGGCGTCCTCCATCGCGACGAGCAGCGGGGTGCCGCCGGCCTGGGAGATCTCGTCGGTGAGCTTCTCGGCGTCGTCCGGGACGGCGCCGCCGCGCTCCTTCACCCAGGCGACGACCGAGCCGGTCGCGCCCTTGCGGACCTTGCGGCCGTCGACGTCGACGCCCGACATCCGGGTCCGGGCCGTGAAGGGCACCCACTCGGCGCCGGTGAGCTCGCCCTCGTGGCGCTCGCGCAGGCCGTACTTCTCCTTGGCGAGGACGACGATCGAGCGGCCCTCGGGCGTCTCGTCGGCGAGCGAGGAGAGCTGGGCGGCGTCCGCGACCTCTGCGGCCGTCGTGCCCTTGACGGGGACGAACTCCGAGGCCCGGCGGTTGCCGTAGGTGATGGTGCCGGTCTTGTCGAGCAGCAGCGTGGAGACGTCACCGGCGGCCTCGACGGCACGACCGGACATGGCCAGCACGTTGCGCTGCACGAGCCGGTCCATGCCGGCGATGCCGATCGCGGAGAGCAGCGCGCCGATGGTCGTCGGGATGAGGCAGACCAGCAGCGCCGCGAGGACGATCATCGTCTGCTCGGCCTTCGCGTAGACGGCGAAGGGCTGGAGCGTGACGACGGCCAGCAGGAAGACGACGGTGAGCGAGGCCAGCAGGATGTTGAGGGCGATCTCGTTCGGCGTCTTCTGCCGCGCGGCGCCCTCGACCAGGTTGATCATCCGGTCGGACGTCAGGTACCAGCGCGCGGCCTCCTGGGTCTCGCCGCGGCCCTCCAGCAGGGTGCCCAGGTGCAGGGCGGCACGCCGGTGGCCGCGGGCG
>NZ_JBFAPH010000519.1:0-2749 GCF_040675635.1 Streptomyces sp. NPDC049577 | reverse complement strand
GTCGACGAGGACGGCCTGCCGGCCTATGTGCCCGACCCCGAACGCGCCGCCCGCGTCGCCGGCATCGCCGTGCGCCACGCCCGCCTGCGGCACATCCCGCCGGCCGAGAAGCGTCTCGCCCTCGTCCTCTCCGCCTACCCCACCAAGCACTCCCGCATCGGCAACGCCGTCGGCCTCGACACCCCGGCCAGCGCCGTCGCCCTGCTGCGCCGGCTCCGCGAGGAGGGCTACGACTTCGGCGACGAGAGCACCGAACCCGTCCCCGGCCTCGCCTCCGGCGACGGCGACGAGCTCATCTACGCCCTCATCGAGGCCGGCGGCCACGACCAGGACTGGCTCACCGAGGAACAGCTCGCCCGCAATCCCGTCCGCATCCCCGCCGCCGACTACCGGCGCTGGTTCGCCGCCCTGCCCGCCGAGCTGCGGGAGGCCGTCGAGGAGCACTGGGGCCCCGCCCCCGGCGAGATGTTCGTCGACCGCAGCCGCGACCCCGAGGGCGAGATCGTCCTCGCGGCCCTGCGCCGCGGCAACCTCCTGATCCTCATCCAGCCGCCGCGCGGCTTCGGCGAGAACCCCATCGCCATCTACCACGACCCCGACCTGCCGCCCTCGCACCACTACCTCGCCGCCTACCGCTGGATCGCCGCCACGCGCGAGGACGGCGGCTTCGGCGCCGACGCCATGGTCCACCTCGGCAAGCACGGCAACCTGGAGTGGCTGCCCGGCAAGAACGCCGCCCTCTCCGCCGCCTGCGGCCCCGACGCGGCCCTCGGCGACCTGCCGCTGGTCTACCCCTTCCTCGTCAACGACCCCGGCGAGGGCACCCAGGCCAAGCGCCGCGCCCACGCCACCCTCGTCGACCACCTCGTCCCGCCCATGGCCCGCGCCGACTCCTACGGCGACATCGCGCGCCTGGAACAGCTCCTCGACGAGTACGCGTCCATCTCCGCGATGGACCCGGCCAAGCTGCCGGCCATCCGCGCCCAGATCTGGACCCTCATCCAGGCCGCCAAGCTCGACCACGACCTCGGCATGGAGGACCGGCCCGACGACGACGGCTTCGACGACTTCCTGCTGCACGTCGACGGCTGGCTCTGCGAGGTCAAGGACGCCCAGATCCGCGACGGACTGCACGTCCTCGGCGCCGACCCGGCCGGCCCCGAGCGCGTCAACCTCGTCCTGTCCATCCTCCGCGCCCGCCAGATCTGGGGCGGCACGACCGCCCTGCCCGGCCTGCGCGAGGCCCTCGGCCTGGACGAGTCCGCCGCCACCCGCACCACCGCCGACGAGGCGGAGGCGCGCGCCCGCGCGCTGGTCGAGGCCATGGAGGACGCGGACTGGGACCCGGCGGCCGTCGCCTCCGTGGCGGCCGGGCACGGCGAACAGGTCGCCGCAATCCTCGCCTTCGCCGCCCGCGAGGTCGTCCCGCGCCTGGCCCGCACCACCGACGAGCTCGACCACGCGGTGCACGCCCTGGCCGGCGGCTTCGTTCCCGCCGGTCCCTCCGGTTCGCCGCTGCGCGGCCTCGTCAACGTCCTGCCGACCGGCCGCAACTTCTACTCCGTCGACCCCAAGGCCGTCCCCAGCCGCCTCGCCTGGGAGACCGGCCAGGCCCTGGCCGACTCCCTCCTGGAGCGCTACCGCACCGACAACGGCCGCTGGCCCGAGTCCGTCGGCCTCTCCCTGTGGGGCACGAGCGCCATGCGCACCGCCGGCGACGATGTGGCGGAGGCCCTGGCCCTGCTCGGCATCCGCCCCGTCTGGGACGACGCCTCCCGCCGCGTCAACGGCCTCGAACCCGTCCCGCTCGCCGAACTCGGCCGCCCCCGCATCGACGTCACCCTGCGCATCTCCGGCTTCTTCCGCGACGCCTTCCCGCACGTCATCGGCCTCCTCGACGACGCCGTCCGGCTCGCCGCCTCCCTCGACGAGCCGGCCGAGCAGAACCACGTGCGCGCCCACACCCAGGCCGACCTGCGGGAACACGGCGACGAACGCCGCGCCACCACCCGCATCTTCGGCTCCCGCCCCGGCACCTACGGCGCCGGCCTGCTCCAGCTCATCGACAGCCGCGACTGGCGCACCGACGCCGACCTCGCCGAGGTCTACACCGTCTGGGGCGGCTACGCCTACGGCCGCGGCCTCGAAGGCCGCCCGGCCCGGGCCGAGATGGAGACGGCCTACAAGCGCATCGCCGTCGCCGCCAAGAACACCGACACCCGCGAACACGACATCGCCGACTCGGACGACTACTTCCAGTACCACGGCGGCATGGTCGCCACCGTCCGCGCCCTGCGCGGCACGGCCCCCGAGGCGTACATCGGCGACTCCACCCGGCCGGAGACCATCCGCACCCGCACCCTCGTCGAGGAGACCTCCCGGGTCTTCCGAGCCCGCGTGGTCAACCCCCGCTGGATCGAGGCCATGCGCCGCCACGGCTACAAGGGCGCGTTCGAACTGGCCGCCACCGTGGACTACTTGTTCGGCTACGACGCCACCACCGGCGTCGTCCCCGACTGGATGTACGACAAGCTCGCCCAGACCTACGTCCTGGACCCGGACAACCGCGCCTTCCTCGAGGACGCCAACCCCTGGGCCCTGCACGGCATCGCCGAACGCCTCCTGGAGGCCGAGAGCCGTGGCATGTGGGCCAAGCCGGACGCGGAGACGCTCGACGCGCTGCGCCAGGTCTTCCTGGAGACGGAGGGGAACCTGGAGGGCGGGGAGGACTGAGCGGGGAGGGCCGGGC
>NZ_JBFAPH010000518.1:0-2758 GCF_040675635.1 Streptomyces sp. NPDC049577 | reverse complement strand
GCAGCCCGCCGGGGGCGCCGGTGCCGAGGAGAGTCAGTTCCACGCCCTGATCGTCTCGCGTCCGCGTGCGGCGGGCGCGCGGGGCTCACCCTTTCTCGTCCGTTACGGACCGTTAGGCTGCGCTCGGACAGTACGTATCCCGGTACAACTCAAGGACCCAGGAGCGGACATGGCGTGGACGTGGCGGTTTCTCAACGAGGCGGGAGAGGACGTCTCCCCGGCGGTGGAGCCGGAGGAGTTCACCACCCAGGGGGACGCGGAGTCCTGGATCGGTGAGGTCTGGAAGGAACTGCTCGAGGGCGGCGCGGACCGGACGGTCCTCCAGGAGGACGGCACCGTGGTGTACGAGATGAGCCTGCGCGCCGAGGCGTAGCGGGCCCGCACCATCCCGGGGGCGGCCGTGCCGCCCCCGGGTCACACCTCCCCGAGGGTGACGGTCGCCGTCCGTTCCGTACCGTCCCGGACGTACGTCACCTCGGCGCGGTCGCCGGGCCTGAGGCCCGCGAGCGCCTCCGCCAGCGACTGCATCGTCGAGATCGGAGTCTGGTCGACGCGGGTGACGATGTCGCCCGCCCGCAGGCCCGCCTTCTCGGCGGGACCGTCCTTCTCCACGGAAACGATCGCGACCCCGGCGGGCGCGAAGTCCGCCCCGACGATCGTCCGGCCGGTGATGCCCAGCGCGGCCCGGCCGGAGTCGGTGACCCGGCCGCTCTTGATGATCTGGTCCGCGATCCGGGTGACCGTCGCGGCGGGGATCGCGAAGCCGATGCCTGGCGCGGCGCCCTCCCCGAGCTCCGGGTCGACGGCCGCGAGCGTCGGAATGCCGATCACCTGGCCGGCGAGGTTGACGAGCGCGCCGCCGCTGTTGCCGGGGTTGATGGCCGCCGAGGTCTGCACCATGTTCGCGATCGTCGGCCCGCTGCCGCCGTTGCCGCCGGAGCGGCCCTCGCTGACGGTGCGACCCACGGCCGAGACGATGCCCTGCGTGACGCTGCTGGACAGACCGAGCGGGTTGCCCATGGCCAGCACGATCTGCCCGACCTCCACCTGCGGGGAGTCGCCGAACACGGCGGGCTTGAGTCCCTTCGGCACGCTGTCCAGCCGCACGACGGCGAGGTCCTGGTCCGGGTAGCTCGCCACCAGCCGTGCCCCGAGCGTCGCCCCGCCGGTCGCCAGCGAGACCTTGAACGTCCGCGCGTCGGCGACGACGTGGGCGTTGGTGACGATGTCGCCCTTGCCGTCGTAGACGACCCCGGAGCCGAGCCCCTGCCCGGTGGTGATCTGGACGACGGACGGCAGGACGTCCTTGACGACCTTCTGGTAGGCGGCTTGCAGGTCCCCTGCGGGGCCGCTCACGCGGGGCGCGGCGGCGGTGGTCGCCGGCGAGGAGGGGGCGTTGCTGCTCGGGGCCGGCCCCGAGCAGCCGGCGAGGAGGGCGACGCACGCGAGGGCTGTCGCCGGGAGCACGCGTGAGGCTTCCATGGGGGGAGTATCGCGCTCTCGTGCCGCCCGCGGGCCGGACTCGCCGGGGACTCCGCCCCCGGCCCCCCGGTTCTCCCACCCCCGCCCACCCGGCCGGTTTCGGGACAGGGCGGGCAGGGGAGAAATCAGCCCCGCACGCCACACAGGTGCAGGAGTGCGGCAACGGACCGGTACGGGTCCGTGCGGCCCGCGCGGTCCTCCGCCGTGAGGAGATGGGACAGGGTTTCCCCGTCCGGGATCCGGACCTCGTCCGGCGCGAGGTCCGTGAAGACCCGCACGCCGTACCAGGCGCGCAACGGCGCGCCGATGCCGGCCAGGGTCGCGGTGAGGGCCTCGCGGCGGTCGGCGCGGACCTCCGCGCCCAGGCGGTTGACGTAGGCCGGCGAGTCGAACGCCGCCAGTGCCGTCTCGAAGTCGCCGGCGAGCCCCGGCCGCATGGCCAGCGCGTCCGCGTTGCGGACGAGGAGGGAGAGCAGGCCGCCCGGCGCGAGGACCCGGGCCAGGCCCGCGACCATGGGGTCCGGCTCGGGGACGTACATCAGCACGCCGTGGCAGAGCACGACGTCGAACGCGCCCGGCAGGAAGTGGGCGCCGGTGTCGCGGCCGTCGCCCTCGATGAGGCGGACCCGCTCGCGTATGCCCTCCGGCTCCGCGGCGAGCACGCCGCGGACCACGTCCAGCATCCGGGGATCGGACTCCAGGCCGGTGACCTCGTGGCCGGCCCGGGCCAGCCGCAGCGCCTGCGTGCCCTGACCGAGGCCGACGTCCAGGACGCGCAGCCGGCGGCCCACCGGGAAGCGGGCCGCTATCTGCTCGTCGAGCTGGCGGGCGACCAGCTCCTGGCGGACGGTGTTCCGCAGCCCCCCGAGCCCGCTCAGCCACCCCCCATAGCCCGAGGCGAAGCCGCTCAGGGCTTCTCCCCGCGCTTGACCTGCGGCTTGGGCAGCCGCAGCCTGCGCATCTGCAGAGTGCGCATCAGGGCGTACGCGACGGCGCCGCGCGTGTTCTCGTCCGGGAAGCGCTGCTTCAGGGCGCGCTTGAGGGCGATGCCGGTGATCAGGGAGTTGATCACGATCAGGGCGATCACGATCATCCACAGCAGCAGCACGTACGTCTGGAACGCGCCGCGGTTGACCATGCTGAGCACGAGGATGACCACGGCCAGTGGCAGGAAGAACTCCGCCACCGAGTAGCGGGCGTCCACGAAGTCCCGCGCGAAGCGGCGGACCGGGCCCTTGTCGCGGACGGGCAGATAGCGCTCGTCGCCGCTGGCCAG
>NZ_JBFAPH010000517.1:0-2776 GCF_040675635.1 Streptomyces sp. NPDC049577 | reverse complement strand
CCATCGTCGCGGGGACGGCCGGTGCCATGTGCGGTGCTCCCTGGGGGTCGGTGCTGCGGCCACTCGGTGCTGTGGCTACGGGGAATTGTCGCATCCGCAGCGCGCGGCCAGTGCGGCCCCCGTCACACCGGCGTCATACCGGCGTCATACCGGGCGGACGATGCCCGCCGCCAGGCCCGCGGCGACGGCCGCGGTGCGGCTGTCGACGCCGAGCTTTCCGTAGATGTGCACGAGGTGCGTCTTGACCGTGGCCTCGCTGATGAAGAGCCGGCGGGAGATCTGCCGGTTGCCCAGCCCCTCGGCGACGAGCCCGAGGATCTCGGTCTCGCGGGGCGAGAGCACGGGCCGGCCGCCCGCGCGCACCCGTCCGAGCAGCCGTGCGGCGACGGGCGGGGCCAGCACCGTCTCGCCGCGTGCGGCGGCCCGGACGGCGGCGGCCAGCTCCTCCGGCGGGGCGTCCTTGAGCAGGTACCCGGTCGCCCCGGCCTCGACGGCGGCGAGGATGTCGGCGTCGGTGCTGTAGGTGGTGAGGATCAGCACGGCGGGCGGATCCGGCAGGGCCGTGATGTGCCGGGTGGCCTCGACGCCGTGCATGCCCGCGCCCATCTGGAGATCCATGAGCACCACGTCGACGCGCACGCCGGAGCCGAGCACGCGCAGGGCCTCGGCCCCGTCGGCGGCCTCCCCGGCGGCCTCCACGTTCGGCAGTTCGTCGACCATGGCCCGCAGCCCGCGGCGCACGACGGGGTGGTCGTCGACGAGCAGCACCCGGACGGCCCCGCTCACGGGTGCACCCCTTCCGCCTGCGGCGAGGCGGACGCGCGGGGCCGCGGATCGCCGCCCCGGGCGCCGGCGGCCCCGAGCGGGATCACCGCCGCGACCGCCGTGCCCTCCCCCGGGGCCGATTCGACGGTGAGCGTGCCGCCCAGATCCGCGATGCGCTCGCGCATGCCGTGCAGGCCGAACGTACGGCGGCCGGCGGCGGCGGACGCGGAGCCGGCGGCGGGGGCGAAGCCCACGCCGTCGTCGTAGACGTCGAGGGCGACCTGGTCGCCGAGGTAGGTGAGGGTGACGGCGGCGTGCTCGGCGCGGGCGTGGCGGGCGACGTTGGCCAGGGCCTCCTGGGTCAGCCGCAGCAGGGCCACCTCGGTGTCCACCGGGAGCGGGCAGGGGTCGCCGTCGAGGCGGAAGGCGGCGCCGGGGACGGTCCGGGCGGTGACGCGGCGCAGCGCCTCGGGCAGGGGCGCGTCGTCGAGGGCGGGCGGGGTGAGGGCGTGGACGAAGCGGCGGGCCTCGGCGAGGTTGTCGGAGGCGGTGCGGCCGATCTCTCGCACCCGCGCCCGTACGGCCTCGGGGGCGTCCGGGTCGGCCGTCTCGGCGGCGCGGGCGAGCAGCACGATGCTGGACAGCCCCTGGGCGAGGGTGTCGTGGATCTCGCGGGCCAGCCGCTGCCGCTCGGCGAGCCGGCCGGCCTCGCGCTGGGCGGCGGCGAGCTCGTCACGGGTGCGGACCAGGTCGTCGATCAGGCGCTGGCGCCGGCTGCTCTCCCGGTAGAGCGCCGCGTAGCCGTACGCGGTGAGGATCGCGACGGCCGCCCCGGCCACCGGGCCGATGACCTTGGCGGCGGTGAGGCCGCCGGGCCCGGCGGCCTGGGCGGCCACGACGGCGCCGGTGATCGCGGCGACGGCCGGCAGGGACCGGCGCACCGGCAGCAGGTGGAGGTGGAGGAAGAAGAGCGGGAAGGCGACGTAGCTGAAGCCCCGGTCGAGCAGCAGGCCCGCGAGCCAGAGCGCGGTGAGGACGGCCAGCCACAGGCCGGTACGGGCGCGGGCGGCCCGCCGGGCCCGCAGCGCGCCCGCGCCGTAGGCCAGGCCGAGCAGCGTGCCCGGCAGCAGCGCGGCGCGGCCGTCCGGGCCGAGCACGGCGGGCGCGAGCGCGACGGCCAGCAGCGCGTAGAAGGCGCCGTGCAGCGCGTACCGCACCAGCCGCAGCGAGGAGGCGGCCGGCGGCGCGGCGGGCACGGAGTCGTTCATTCCATCGAGCGTAAGGGCGGACCGCGGGGCACCCGTCCGGCGAGCCATCAACCGTTCGATTGATTTCCGGTTGCCTCCTTGCCCCGATACCGGCGGGGGCGGCCGCGGGGAAGGGTGGAGGCCCACTGTCCGCCGGGAGCCGGGAAGGTCCTCCTTGTTCGTCGCACTCCGTGACATCCGTTTCGCCCGGGGGCGCTTCGCCCTCATGGGCACGGTGGTCATGCTCATCACCACGCTGGTGGTCTTTCTGTACGGCCTGACGGGCGGCCTCGCCCGGGAGGCGTCGTCGGCGGTCTCCGGGCTGCCCGCCGACCGGATCGTCTTCGGCGCCCCACCCGGGGCGAAGCCGGAGGTGTCGTTCGGCAACAGCGTCCTGGACGAGCGGCAGATCGCCGCCTGGCGCGCGGCGCCGGGCGTCACGTCCGCCGAGCCGCTGGGGGTGGCGATGACCCGGCTGACGGCCGGCGATCGCGCGGTGTTGGTGAGCGTGCTCGGCACGGCGGACCGGCTGCGCCCCGCGCTGCTGTCCGGCTCCGCGCCCGGGGACGGGCAGGTGGCGGTCGGCGAGCGGATCGCCCGCGAGAACCGCGTGCGCCCCGGCGACCGGGTCACCCTGGGCACCCTCGCGCTGACCGTCTCGGGAGTGACCGCCGACCGCGGCTACGGGCACGCGCCCAGCGTGTGGACCACGCTCCCCACCTGGGCGCGGGTCAGCCACCAGCCCGGCCCCTCCGCCCTGGCCG
>NZ_JBFAPH010000516.1:0-2786 GCF_040675635.1 Streptomyces sp. NPDC049577 | reverse complement strand
CGCCGGTCCGCCGGCCGCCCCGGCGCGCCGCGCCGCCGCCCTGCGGCGGCGGGGGCGCGGATGCTGCGTCGTCGCGCCCATCGTGCTGCACGGGCGGGCGTGGGGCGAGCTCTACGTCGCGCGGCCCGCCGGCGCGCCCGTCTTCGGCCGCGCCGACGCCGACTTCGCCACCGTCCTCGCCGCCGTCGCCGCCTCCGGGATCGCCCAGACCGAGCGCCTGGAGGAGGTGCGGCGCCTCGCCTTCACCGACCCCCTCACCGGGCTCGCCAACCGGCGCGCGGTCGACGCGCTGCTCGACGAGGCGATCGAGCGGCACCTGGCGGAGGGCGTCGTCGTCAGCCTGCTCGTATGTGACGTCAACGGGCTGAAGCGGGTCAACGACACCCAGGGCCACGCCGTCGGCGACCGCCTGCTGGAACGTTTCGGCTCGGTGCTGTCGCTGTGCGGCGCCCAGCTGCCCGGCGCGCTCGCGGCGCGGCTGGGCGGTGACGAGTTCTGTCTGCTGACGGTCGGGCCCGCGGCGGACGAGGTCGTGGGCGTCGCCGACGAACTGTGCCGCCGGGCCCTGGCCCTGGAGCTCGGCGAGGGCGTGGCCTGCGGGATCGCCTCGACGGGGGACCCGATCGGGGACGTGCGCTCGGCCCGGCGGCTGTTCCGCCTGGCGGACGCGGCCCAGTACCGGGCGAAGGCGGCGGGCGCGCCGGGCCCGGTGGTCGCGGGACGCGAGGGCGGCGCGCCGGATCCCGTGGTCAGCCTCGCGGACCGGCCCCCGCCCGCCCCGCCCGCCGAACGCCGCCGCTTCCGGGGCCGCCGGACGTAGCCGCGCCCCGGCCGCGACCAGCTCGCGCGTGGCGAAAGCAAACCGCACCCCGAAAGCGTTGAAAGAAAGGGGTGACAGGCAGCGATTCACTCTCTAGGGTGCCTGAATATGGATATGCACACTGTGGTGGTGGGAACGAGCGGTGTGACCGCCGACGACGTCATTGCCGTGGCCCGGCACAACGCTCACGTCAGCGTGTCCGAGGACGCCCTCGCCGCCGTCGCCGCCGCTCGCCAGGTGATCGACGATCTGGCTGCCAAGCCCGATCCCGTCTACGGCGTCTCCACCGGGTTCGGCGCCCTCGCCGTCCGGCACATCAGCCCCGACCTGCGGGCGCGGCTCCAGCGCAACATCGTGCGCTCGCACGCCGCCGGCATGGGCCCGCGCGTCGAGCGCGAGGTCGTGCGCGCGCTGATGTTCCTGCGGCTCAAGACGCTCGCCTCGGGTCACACCGGCGTCCGGCCGGTCGTCGTCGAGACCATGGCCGCGATCCTGAACGCCGGCATCACCCCCGTCGTCCACGAGTACGGATCGCTCGGCTGCTCCGGCGACCTCGCCCCGCTCTCCCACTGCGCCCTCACCCTCATGGGCGAGGGTGACGCCGAGGGCCCCGACGGCGTGGTGCGGCCCGCCGCGCAGCTGCTCGCCGCCCACCGCATCGACCCCGTCGAACTGCGGGAGAAGGAGGGCCTCGCCCTCCTCAACGGCACCGACGGCATGCTCGGCATGCTCGTCATGGCCTGCGCCGACCTCGCCCGCCTGCTCACGTCCGCCGACGTGACCGGCGCGCTGTCGCTGGAGGCGCTCCTCGGCTCGGAGAAGGTCCTCGCCCCCGAGCTGCACGCCATCCGCCCCCACCCCGGCCAGGGCTCCAGCGCCGCCAACATGGCGCGTGTGCTGGCCGGTTCCGGGCTCACCGGCCACCACCAGGACGACGAGCCGCGCGTCCAGGACGCGTACTCCATCCGCTGCGCCCCGCAGGTCGCCGGCGCCGGCCGGGACACCCTCGCCCACGCCCGCCTCGTCGCCGACCGCGAGCTCGCCGCCGCCGTCGACAACCCCGTCGTGCTGAGCGACGGCCGCGTGGAGTCCAACGGCAACTTCCATGGCGCGCCCGTCGCCTACGTCCTCGACTTCCTGGCCATCGCCGCCGCCGACCTGGGCTCCATCGCGGAGCGCCGCACCGACCGGCTGCTGGACAAGCACCGCTCGCACGGGCTGCCGCCCTTCCTGGCCGACGACCCCGGCGTCGACTCCGGGCTGATGATCGCCCAGTACACGCAGGCCGCCCTCGTCAGCGAGATGAAGCGGCTCGCCGTGCCCGCGTCCGTGGACTCCATCCCGTCCTCGGCGATGCAGGAGGACCACGTCTCCATGGGCTGGTCCGCCGCGCGCAAGCTGCGTACCGCCCTGGACGCGCTGACCCGCGTCATCGCGGTCGAACTCGTCGCCGCCACCCGCGCGATCGAGCTGCGCCACGGCCTGACGCCCGCCCCGGCCACCCGCGCCGTGCTCGCCGCCGTCCGCGAGGCCGGCGTCGAGGGCGCGGGCGAGGACCGCTTCCTGGCCCCGGACCTGGCGGCCGCCGACGCGTTCGTCCGCTCGGGCAAGCTCGTCGAGGCCGTGGAGTCGGTGACCGGCCCGCTGGCCTAGGCCTTACCGGCCTTACCGGACCGGCCTTACCGGACCGGCCTTACCGGACCGGCCTTACCGGCGGATCCCCGGCCGGGGATCCGGCCGGTTCGGCACCGCCGGGCGGATCCTCCGCTAGAGCCCGCCCGTCGTCCGCGACCGGCGCACCGCGGCGGTCACCAGCGCGCCGCCCGCCGCCACGAACGCGACGCCCCCGAAGAGGTACGGCGTGGTGTCCACCGTGCCCGTGTCCGCCAGCGCCAGCTCCTGGGCGCCGGCGGCCGCGGCGGTGCCCGCGGAGGCGGACCGGCCGGCGGTGGGCGGCTGGTCGGGC
>NZ_JBFAPH010000515.1:0-2811 GCF_040675635.1 Streptomyces sp. NPDC049577 | reverse complement strand
CGTGGACGCGCGGGGCGGCTACGTCTACGTCGTGACGGCGGCACGGGAGTTGGTGACGTTGCGGGTCGACGGTGATGCTGTCGAGGGCGACGAGGAAGGACGACGCGATGGACAGCGAAGTCGTCCGGGCTCCCCAGGCATGTGCGATGTCCGAGCTCTCGCCCGGGAACAGATCGAACGCCTGCGACATCATCATTCACACGGCTCCCTTCACGACCGGCCGGATGGCGACCATTCTGTGGAAGTACTTCAGTTGCTCCGTGTCCTCGTCTATCGGTACGCCGTCCACCTGGACCCAGGCGTGAGCGATGAAGGGCTCCGTGCGCACTCCCACACACCATTCGGGCCAGGTGCCGCAGATGCGGCACAACAGCGCGGTGGCTATCGACCGCTGCAGGCACCACGGTCCCGTACACATCACACTGACGAAGAGGACGGCATTGCGGGCACGGTGAGCTTCTTTCGCGCTGCAGGCACGCGCGCCATGACGGAGGGCTTCGAGCAGCGCGAACTGACGCCCGGGCGACAGCCTTGCGATGCCCCGGGCCAGGAGGACAGTGACTCTCGCCAGCGGGCGGATCCACAGCGGCGGTGATGAAAGCGCCCGCTCGTTGACCATCGAAATACTCATCGGACGAGCAACTTCGCGGCCTGAAGCCGGCGCACCAGCGTGCGAACGTCAGACACGGCCCGATCTGACGCGTCCGGGTACTTCTCCTGAAGTCTGCGCGCCGTCGACTCCACCGTCTCGCCGCTCAGCAGCAAACGGACGACTTCGGACCCCGTGCCGTTCAGCTGCCAGTAACGTCCGGTCCGTTTGTTGAGGAACACCATTCCGTCCTCGGACTCGACCATCGCGACGAAGGGGGAGAGGGCTATGCCTGTCATCCGGAATCTCCTTGTTCGTTGCGTCAGTGTGCCTGTGGGCCGACCTTCGCGGGCAGGGAACGGAGCCATGCCTCGCAAGCCATCGTCTTTTCGAGCGGGCCCATGTGAATGGGGTCCGGCATGATGCCCGAGAGCACACGTCGGAGGCCTTCGCGATCGATAAATCCCATGTCGGCGAGGCGGGACTCCTCGCACATCTCCCGCAGCTTTCCGAGGTTGCGCTTCCGGCCGGCGTAGACGTCCATGGTGAAATGGCTCTTGGTGGTTCGGTCGAGGACGTAATCAGGCACCGTTCCGCGCAGGGCGGCAGCCAGGACGGGTTTATGGCGGCCCGCCACGTACCGGTCCGCCAGTCGGACGGACAGTGCCGTATCCACGACTTGATCATCAAGGAACGGGGCTTCGAAACTCACATCGAAACGCTCCGCGAGCGTGTTCGTGAAGCGAAAGATCCCACCGTTCAGGCGGATGCAGCGCAGTATCTCGTGATGCGTGGGCATAGACGACATCGGTTGGGGGCCCGTCGCCGCCGTACGGCGGATCGCGTCCCGGACCAGGGCGGTGGCTTCCCGGGAAGCCCACGGGGGAAGCTGTGGGGCAGGCTCCCAACCCACTTCCGACTCGGTGGCCGGCGGCGAGAGTAGTTCGTCGGAGCATCGGTGCAGCCACTCGGCGTAGGGCGGAAAGGCCCGGACGGCGCGCAGGGTCGTGGCAAGGGACCAGCGTCGCCGGGCACGCGTCGCGCGGACCAGGTCCAGGCATCCGAGGAGGTTCCGCCGGGCCATGGCGTTCACGTAGGTCGATCCGGTAGCCGCCAGTTCATCGCTGCCATCGCCCTGGAGGTGCCTGGTGACCCCGCGTGCTGCCACCATCCGGGCGACGTCTTCCATATGACTGGCCACGGCGATGAACGGCGGTGGTTCGTCCATCGCCAGATCATCACGGTCCGGCGAGTCGTAGTACGGCGATGCCGTGTCCTGGTCGAGGACGATGTGCTCGGCACAGGGCAGGTCCGCCGCGGCCCGGCCGGCGATGGAGTCGTCGCAATTCATCGGGTCCATCAGCCGGCGTCGTATGGTCACCAGCCGGCAGTCCTGCTCGGCGGCGAGGAAACAGAGGCTCGTCGAGTCCATTCCACCGGAGAGATCGGAGCCTATGGTGGGCGAGGCGCCCACTCGCGCCGCGACCGCCGAGACCAACGCGTTCCGGAACTCGGGGGCAGCCACATCAACCGGGACCTCCGGAGCCGGCGGAGTCCACCACCGGATCGGCTCGGCAGTTCCGTCGGGGTGAAGAGACATGTAATGCGCAAAGGGAAGAGAGTCGACCTCCCGCCACACACTGTGCTCGCTCAAGGGCCACGGCGGCGAGAAGGCGAGCAGATGCATCACGAGCTGCTCCTCGGTCAGGGTCAGCCGTCGCAGCTCGGCCAGGGCAGATATCCGGTTCGCGGCCACAGTGATACCGGCGACCGGTGCGGAGAAGAGCTCCCGAGCACCGGAGAGGCTGCCTTGGGCACGGACGTGACCTTCGATGGAAGCGACCAGGTGGAAGGAGCCCGCTGTGCGCTCCAGGATTCTGTCGAGCTCCCGCACCGTGCGGACCGTTTCGAGGTTGGCCAAGAGTTCCTGTTCCGTGGTGTGCGCGGCACCGAGGAGCGCGACCTTCGACGGACCGGCCTGAACGCAGACGGCGGCGTCCGGGGACCAGTTCCCGACCAGCCAGGGGCGGCCGGAGTGATGACAGACCGTGTTCTTCCGGACCTCATCGGGGAGCCGGGTGCGCACCTCGTCCGCGGCGGGGTGGTCGGGCAGAACAACGAACTTCATGGGCGGTTCCCAACTGTGTCGGTCGCCTGCTTCAGTGGCGGGCGCTCGGAGTCGTGGCGCGGCCGTCGGCGGTCCGGACCGGGCCGCCGACGGC
>NZ_JBFAPH010000514.1:0-2819 GCF_040675635.1 Streptomyces sp. NPDC049577 | reverse complement strand
CGCCTCACCAGCGAGAACACCATCTCCTGGCGCGACCCGACGAAGGCTACTTAACACCCAATCTCGGGATGAAACATCGGGCGAAAACGACCTCTCAGGGTCGTGCTCCTGGTGGGCCTGCCGCCGTACAACGCCGAGGCGGCCGCGGCCAGGGAAGAAGCTGGCGTGGCCGTGCGTGAGCCTCCGGGCGACGGCGCTGTGTAGCAGCAGGTCGCCAGCTACCGGCTGTCTGCGCCGCCGCACGCCCCCGGCCGCCGCTTGTTCCCGTCCTGCTACCCACGTCGGGCGGGAACGCTCCCGCCCAGTGTCTGGTCGGCGTGCTGCGCTCGGCGATCGAAGCGCACCGTGACCCGAACATCGAGGCCGCGCTCCTTCAGCGCGAGGACGAGCAGCGCCGCGCGATCATCCAACGTCTCCGGACGCTGGACGGTCCGGCCCACGGGCAGGGCGTGCACCCTGACCGGGGAGCCGATGCCTTCCGCCTCGCACGGCTTCTACGCCCCGTGATGCTGGCCGCCCAGGAAGCGGCGCAGGGCTCCGCGGAGCCTGCCGCGCGGTGCTGCAGGCTCCGGTTCGTTCGGGGCCGGTGGAATGGTGGGCGGGTAGGACGGCGGGGGAGTCGGCGGGTGTCGGTGGAGCCGGCTGGGCTGGTGCAGCAGGGCTTGCCTGTTCGGTCGTCTTGCCGGGTCCGGGCTGCTGGGCCAGTGGCTGCTCGGCACCGGCCGGCCGCTGCGCAGCGATCTGCGGTGCCGGCGGTGCAGCGTGGCCGGGCTCGGCAGACGGCACGACGGCGCGGTCCTGCGCCGGCGGGGCGGTGGACGGAACGTCGGTTCCTGGCGTGCTGGTCGTACCAGGAGCCGGCGGTGTGCTGGAGAGGCGCGCGGGTGAGGGACGTGCCCTGGGCGAGGGCGGTCCCGCGTGCCGTGCAGTGGTGATCGGCCGCTGTCCGGCGGACGACGGGCGCTTGCCCACCTTGGGCGCGCGGGAGACGGACGGTCGGACGGGAGTGGCGGACGCACCCGGCGGCAGGGGGAAGGGCCGCCGGGGCGGTGTCCCGGTAGGCCGGCCGCCCGTGGGCATCGACCCACAACTGGGCTTCGTCCCGGGCCCTGCTGCGCGCGGCCGGATCTGCCGGACTCCGCGGCCAACCCCTTCATGCCGGTGCGCACCCCGGGTCAGCAGCTGCGGGTGGGCGCTGCGTAGACACACCGAGAACGCCGCTCCCTCGGGGGCGGGCGGGACGCGCTCGGCCAGCAGCACGTACGGCTTGCCGCTCTGGGCCACCCCTTCCAACGTGCCGTACCTTCAGCTTCGGGCCTCTGCCTCCGGCCACGCCTGATCGGCGTTGCAGTGCCCATCTGACACCCTGTCACCTGATTCCGGGCACACTTGCGATTCCCGAACGGGCGGCCGCATGCAGCAGTGCGGGACGTCGGCCCGTCGGCGCCATCGGTCGATCCCGAACCATCGGCCTGGGATCCGCGTCCTGTCTCTCCCAACGATCGGCGGGCATGATCGTCAGGGGGCGACCACCGTCCACGGCAACGCCGATGACCATTGTGGGGGAGACAGAAGGATGAACGCGTTAGCGTCGATTGATGCCACCTTGCCACCGGCAGGACAGCTGGCGGAGCTGCTCCGACTGGCCCGTGTGGGGCCTGCCGGCCCCGAGGCGGCTGCCGGCCGTATCGTCGGCTGGCTGGCCCGCACCGTACGGGGGACCGCACAAATCGCAGGCGTCGACGCAGTCCCGGATGCGGTCGCGGCTGATGACGGAGGCCTCGGAGAGCAAGTGCGGGCCGTCGCCCACGGGAAGGTCGGCTCGGCCGTGGTCTCCGAAGCGGGCAGTCACACACGGATGTACGGTCTGGGCGACCGGCCGTCACGCCACATCCTCCTGGTCAACCGGACGCTCCCCTTCGACGCGGAGACAGCGCGGCTTTGCGGACACGCGGCCGTCGTCCTGGAACTGCTGCTGAGAGTGGCGGAGGCGGATGCCTCCCGCAGGGAGGGGGAGGCAAACAGCGGACAGCTGCGGCTCGCCGTGCTTCAGCTGCTGATGGGCGGCGAGGTGATCCTGGCCCAGCGGACGATGGCCGCGGCGGCTCCCGGGGTGCTGGACGCGGAGTGGGCCCATGTCTGCGTTCTGGAAGTGCCCATGGACGCACGGGAGGGGGTGGCCCGTGAGTGCGGGGATCGTGTCGGGGATCGCGTACTTGTCGTGCCCTGCCCAGCGTTCGACAACCATGTGATCGTGGTCGTGCCGGTCACCGACGGAGCGACGGCGGACGGTGTGATCTCGGCGCTGTCCGCATACGTTGTTTCCCATCCGGATGTGTACATGGGGCTGAGCCGGCGCCATGCTCTCACGCACGTCGCACTGGCCTACGAGGACGCAGCCCGGAACCTGGCCGCCGCCCGGCACCTGCCCTCCCGCCTGGCCGGGAACCTCGTGCGCACCGACCTGGTGGACGTCCTGCCGGCCGAAGCAGGGATGTGGGCCTCCCAGGTGCTGCGACCGCTGGACGCGGTGCCCCCGGGGAGCCGGAGCCAGTTGCTGACGACGATGAGCCTGGCGCTCAGATTCACCGCCGTGCGCACGGCGAAGCTCATCGGTGTCAGCCGCAACACCGTCCGGTCGCGGATGGAGCGGGCCGCCGGGCTGCTTGGAGTGGAGCTCGCAGACGTGCGAACGCGCACCTCTCTGTACGTCGCCCTCTACCTGCGCGACCAGCTCCCCTCGTCGGACGCGGGCACCGCAGGCCTCTGCCTGCGCCCGCTGCTCGAAACCGGTCCCGGCCGGGCGTGGGCGCGGCACC
>NZ_JBFAPH010000513.1:0-2861 GCF_040675635.1 Streptomyces sp. NPDC049577 | reverse complement strand
TGAGTTGGGGGTCCACGCAGACGTCGTCCACCCCCAGCGGAGCGGCCAGGGCGCGGCCCAGGTGCATGCCGATGTCGACGATGACGCGGGCGGCGCGCATCATCTGCGCGTCCAGGTAGCCCAGGCGCCGCTCGGGGTCGGTGAGGAATCCCAGCTCGTCCATGAGGCGCTCGGCGTACAGCGCCCAGCCCTCGGCGTTGGCGCTGACGATGCCCAGGGTGGCCTGGTAGCGGGAGAGCCGGTCGGCCACGTGCACCCACTGCGCGAGCTGGAGGTGGTGGCCGGGGACGCCCTCGTGGTACCAGGTCGACACCAGGTCGTAGACGGGGAAGCGGGTCTCGCCCAGGGTGGGCAGCCAGGTGCGGCCGGGGCGGGAGAAGTCCTCGGACGGCTGGCTGTAGTACGGGGCGGCCGCGCCGCCGGGGGGCGCGATGCGGGACTCCACGCGCTTGACCCGCTCCGCCAGGTCGAAGTGCGTGCCGTCCAGCGCCTCGATCGCCTCGTCCATCAGCTCCTGGAGCCAGACGCGGACCTCCTCGACGCCTTCGATGTGCGTGCCGTGGACGTCGAGATGGGCCAGCGCCTCCCACGGGGTGCGCGCGTCCGGCAGGATCTTCGCGGCCTCCTCGCGCATCTCGCCGAGGATCCGGTGGAACTCCGACCAGCCGTAGGCGTACGCCTCGTCCAGGTCGAGGTCGGTGCCGTTCCAGTAGCGGGACCAGCGCGCGTACCGCTCGCGGCCCACGACGTCGGGGGCGCCATCGACGCCCGGGGCGTAGACGTCGCGCATCCAGTCGCGCAGCGCCACCAGGCCACCGGTCGCGGTGTGCGCGGCCTTGTCGAGCTCGGAGCGCAGCTCCTCGGGGCCGGCGGCGGTGAACTCGGCGAACCAGCCGCCGTCCGTGCCGATCCACTCGTCCAACTGGCCGAGGACCGTGGTCACCTGGAGCGGCCCGCCCGGAAGTCCGCGCGCGAGCCCCTCGGCGAGGGCGGCCCGGTGCCCGTCGAGCGAGGCCGGCACGGCCCGCAGCCGCGCGGCGACCGCCGCCCAGTCGTCGGCCGTGTCGGTGGGCATCATCGTGAAGACGTCCCGCACGGCGTGCAGCGGATCCTCCAGATTGCTCACCCGGCGCAGATGCTCACCGGTCTCGTCGATCGCGAGCTCGGCGGTGAGCCGCTCCCGGAGCAACCGGGCGCAGCGGCGCTCCCGTTCGTCCTCCGCGCCGGGCCGGGCCTCGGCCTCGGTCAGCCGCCGCAGCGTCGTGCGCGCGAGATCGGCCCGGGCGCGCAGGCCGTCGGGCGAGAAGTCGGGGAGGAGCGGAGCGGAGGCGGCCGCTCCCAGATAGGTGCCGGTGATCGGGTCGAGCTCGACGAACGCGTCGACGTGGGCGTCGGCGACCTGGCGGGGCAGCGGAGTGCTCGGCGTGTTGGACATGCCGACATCCTCGTACGGAGAGGGCTTCCGCGTCACCGGAATTGGCCGCCGCCGGCCCCCGCCCGACGGGTCGCGTTCACTGGTACTGCGGGCGCCATTCGAAGAGCAGGATGGTCGCGTCGTCCCGCAGCTCGTTGCGCTGGTAGTCGAGGATGGCGTGGATGAGCAGCCGCAGCACCTCGGCCGGGCGCTGCCCGGCGGCGGTGGAGCGGATGATGAAGTCGGTGAACCGGTCGAGGCCGAATTCCGCACCGTCCGCGTCGCGGGCCTCCACGACACCGTCGGTGTAGAGCAGGACGCAGTCGCCGGGCTCCAGCGTCGTCTCGTGGACCTGCCGGGATGCCGGGACGAGGTGGTCGGCCAGGCCGATCGGCGGCTGCGGGGGGCTGTCCAGCGCCCCGTCGAGCACCCGCTCGGCACGGATCAGCAGCGGCGGCGGGTGACCACAGTTCACCCAGCGCAGCACCCCGGTGGCCGCGTCGAGCCGGCACAGCACGCCGGTGCAGAAATGGTCGGGCAGCCACTGGGCGAGCGCCTGGTCGACGGAGCCGACGACGTCGGCCAGGTCGCCACCGCCGCGGCGGGCGTTCCGCGCCGCCGCCATGGCGACCGACGTGGTCAGGCCCGAGGTCAGATCGTGCCCCATGGAGTCGAGGATCATGGTGTGCAGGATGTCCTTGACCACCGCGTGGTCGAAGGCGTCGCCGGCCACGTCGTACGCCGGTTCCAGGACCGCGGTCGAGACGCACTTGCTGCTGCCGATGGTGGGGGACGGCAGAAAGGCCCGCAGCATCTCGGTGGGCAGCCGCATGGTCGCGGTGCGGGTCCGGGCGGCGAGCCAGTCGCTGTAGGCGCGCTTGGAGGTGATCAGCATGGCGAACAGACAGGCCAGCATGCGGGTCCGGCGCATCCGCACCCCGTCCAGCGAGGCGGTCCGCACCGCCAGCACGCCCAGCCGCTCCGCGCCGTCGACCAGAGGCATCCACACGATCACGTCGTCGCCGGCGTCGGCCACGCGCGGGGTGACCGTGCGGTACGCCCAGCCGGCCGGCGAGCGGTCCACCGGCAGCGGCTCCGAGGCCTCGTCGAGCGGGATGAGCAGCCGTTGTTGCAGGTCGACGAGGTAGATGAGCGCGGTGCCCAGGCCGAGGGCCGAGGCGCACCGGTTCGCCAGGTCGGGCAGCTCGATCGGCAGGGTCGTCTGAGCCTCGGTGATCAGCTCTTCCAGTCGATTCTCATCGACGGTGGTGTCGGGACCGGCGGGCGCGTGCGGTGGGTCCGGCACGGGGATCACCCCTTCCGCTCCCAGTCTCACACCGATCCCGGCCTCTCTCATGTCGGGCGCGTGCGCGGCGTGCGGCCGCATGTGGACTCCGCCCGGCCCGGCTCGGGGGCCGCGGGGGCGAGCGGCCCGGCGAGTGCGGTC
>NZ_JBFAPH010000512.1:0-2891 GCF_040675635.1 Streptomyces sp. NPDC049577 | reverse complement strand
ATCGAGGCGGCGGAGGCGGCACTCGGCCGGCGGCTGGGGCGCGGCCCGGTGAAGATCCCCGACTGGGCGGGGCTGCTGGCCGCGGCGGGTCAGCCGCCCAGGCGCTCCGCCTGAAGCGCGCCGGCGGCGAGCACGCTGTCGAGGAGTCCGGGGAAGAGCGCGTCCAGGTCGTCGCGGCGCAGGGAGTTCATCTTGGCCGTGGCCCGGTAGACCTGCCGGATGACGCCGCTCTCGCGGAGCACCCGGAAGTGGTGGGTGGTCGTCGACTTGCTCACCGGGAGGTCGAACACCGAGCAGGCCTGCTCGCAGTCCGCGGCCGCGAGCGCGCGCACCACCAGCAGCCGCATCGGGTCCGCCAGGGCGTGCAGGACCGACTCCAGACGGATCTCCTCCCGCGCCGGGTGTTCCAGAAGACGGCCGGACGGCGGCGGCGCGGAATGTGCCTGCGTCTGCATGCGGCTGCTCCTTCTCCGGGGGCCCTCTCCGGGGCGGGGCTCTCCATCGGCCCTTCCGTGGCCCGGCCATCCTACTCGGTGGTACGAGACCCATCGTAGTTTGACAGGTCTCGTAGTACGAGGGTTATCGTACGAGCGTGGTTCCGGGGCCCCTCCGGGCCTCGTCCGGCCACACCTCTCACCCATCTCGCCATGAACTCGCCATGAAGCGGAACGGAGCCTGCCGTGAGCGCGCTTTTCGAGCCCTGGACCCTGCGGTCGCTGACCATCCCCAACCGTGTCTGGATGGCACCGATGTGCCAGTACTCCGCGGAGGTGTGGGGCCCGGGCGCGGGCGTGGCGAACGACTGGCACTTCTCCCACTACGCCGCGCGCGCCGCCGGCGGCACCGGCCTGATCCTCGTCGAGGCGACCGCGGTCAGCCCCGAGGGCCGCATCAGCCCGGCCGACCTCGGACTGTGGAACGACACGCAGGCCGAGGCCCTGCGCCGCATCGCCGCCTTCCTCACGGAGCAGGGCACCGTCCCCGGGATCCAGCTGGCGCACGCCGGCCGCAAGGCCGCGACCGACCGGCCCTGGCGCGGCGGGCGGCCGGTCGGCCCCGAGGAGGGCTGGCGGCCGGTCGGCCCGAGCCCGCTGGCGTTCCAGGACGACCACCAGGTGCCCGAGGAGCTGACCACCGGCCAGATCAAGGACATCGTCGGGCGGTTCGCGGACGCGGCGCGACGCGCTCTGGCCGCCGGGTTCCGGGTCGTCGAGGTGCACGGCGCGCACGGCTACCTCATCCACGAGTTCCTCTCCCCGCACAGCAACCGCCGCACCGACGAGTACGGCGGCTCGTTCGAGAACCGTGTGCGGTTCGCCCTGGAGGTCGTGGACGCGGTGCGCGCGGTGTGGCCGGCGGACCTGCCCGTCTTCTTCCGGGTGTCCGCGACGGACTGGCTGACGGAGAACCCGGAGGACGACCGCGCGGGCTGGACGGCCGACGACACCGTGCGCCTGGCACGCGAGCTGCGGGCCCACGGCGTGGACCTGCTCGACGTCTCCACGGGCGGCGTGGCCCCCGGCGCCCGCATCCCCACGGGCCCCGGCTACCAGGTGCCCTTCGCCGAGCGGGTCCGGGCCGAGACGGGGCTGCCCGTCGGCGCGGTCGGTCTGATCACCGAGCCGCACCAGGCCGAGGAGATCGTCGCGAGCGGCCGGGCGGACGCCGTCCTGCTGGGCCGCGAGCTGCTGCGCGACCCGTTCTGGGCCCGCCGCGCCGCGACCGCCCTGGGCACCCGGGCACGCACCCCGGACCAGTACGCCTGGGCCGTCTGAGACACGCCGCGGAACGAGCGGAACGACACGTACGGCTGAAAGTGTGCTGCCGGGCCCGGGCCCCGGGGCGTCCGGCGGCACACCGGCCCGGCCCCCTCGCGTACGATCTTTGGTTCACGCAAGGGAGGGAGGGTCAGCGGCTGTGGCTGCGCGACCTTTGAACGAGATCGTCGAAGCGGGCTGGGCCAAGGCCCTGGACCCGGTGTCCGCGCGGATCGCCGCCATGGGCGACTTCCTGCGCGCCGAGATCGCGGCGGGCCGTACGTACCTGCCGTCGGGCGCGAACGTGCTGCGCGCGTTCCAGCAGCCCTTCGACGACGTCCGGGTACTGATCGTCGGCCAGGACCCCTATCCCACGCCGGGGCACGCCGTGGGCCTGAGCTTCTCGGTGGCACCGGAGGTGCGGCCGCTGCCGGGCAGCCTGGAGAACATATTCCGCGAGCTGCACACCGACCTGGGCCATCCCCGGCCCTCGAACGGCGATCTCACGCCGTGGACGC
This sequence comes from Streptomyces sp. NPDC049577, assembly GCF_040675635.1. NCBI lineage: Bacteria > Bacillati > Actinomycetota > Actinomycetes > Kitasatosporales > Streptomycetaceae > Streptomyces > Streptomyces sp. NPDC049577. The sequence goes on along the minus strand of NZ_JBFAPH010000512.1, from coordinate 616 downwards.
GCCAGGGCGTCCTGCTGCTCAACAGGGCGCTGACCACGGCCCCGCGCAAGCCCGCCGCGCACCGGGGCAAGGGCTGGGAGGAGGTCACCGAGCAGGCGATCCGCGCGCTGGTCGCGCGGGGGCGGCCCATGGTGGCCATCCTCTGGGGCCGCGACGCACGCAACCTGCGGCCGCTGCTGGGCGGCGTGCCGTGCGTGGAGTCGGCCCACCCCTCCCCCATGTCCGCGGACCGGGGCTTCTTCGGCTCGCGGCCGTTCAGCCGCGCCAACGAGATGCTCGCCGGCCAGGGGGCGGCTCCCGTGAACTGGCAGCTGCCCTGAGCGGCGGCCGGACGGCGACGAGGGCCGGGTGACGCCATGCGGCGGGTGACGACGTGAGCAGGGCCACCGGCTGGGTGCTGGGGGTCGACTCCGGCGGCTCGGGCATCCGGGCCGCCCTGACCCGTGCCGGGGCCGACGGCGCCTCGCTGACCTGGTCCTCACCCGTGCCCGTCGGCACCGGGCCCCGGGGCATCGACGCCCGGCACTTCCTCGACCTGCTGCTGCCGGCCGTCCGCACCCTGCTGCGCCGGGCGGGTGCCGGGCGCTGCGAGGCGGCCTGCGTGGGCGCCGCCGGC
>NZ_JBFAPH010000511.1:0-2893 GCF_040675635.1 Streptomyces sp. NPDC049577 | reverse complement strand
GAGCGCCGTCGCGGCACGGGCGGAACCACGTCCGGGGTTGCCCGGGCCGGTCGGCGCCCACCGTTCACGGTGTGTTCCGCTGCCCGGCATGTGGCGCCGGTAGGAACGGAGGCCGGCCGGGCCGGTGGGGCGCGGCCCGGCACGGGAGGTTGGGTCGATGGCATACGGATCCGGGCGCGAGGTCGGACGACGGGCGGTCCTGCGGGGCTCGGCGGCGCTCGCGGCGGGCGGCGCGCTGCCCCTGGCCGCGGGCGCTCCGGCGCTGGCCCGCTCCGGCCGGCCGAGCGCGGACTGGGGCGTGCGGACCGGTGATGTGACGGCCACGTCGGGGCTGGTGTGGGTACGCTCGGACCGCAGGGCCCGCATGGTGGTGGAGACCTCGGCGACCGAGTCCTTCCGGAACGCCCGCCGCTGGGTGGGCCCGGTGCTCGGCCCGGACACCGACTTCACCGGCACGACGGCCCTGCGCGGGCTGCCGCCCGGCGAGCAGGTGCACTACCGGGTGCTGCTCGCCGACCCCGACGACCCGCGGCGGGCCGGCCGCCCGGTGTGCGGCACCTTCCGCACCGCCCCGGCGCACCGGCAGGACGTGCGGTTCGTGTGGTCCGGCGACCTCGCGGGACAGGGCTGGGGCATCAACCCCGACCGCGGCGGCTACCGCATCTTCGAGCGGATGCGCGCGCTGCGCCCGGACTTCTTCCTGTGCAGCGGCGACAACATCTACGCCGACAACCCGATCCCCGCGACCGTCGCGCTGCCGGACGGCGGCGTCTGGCGGAACGTCACCACCGAGGAGAAGGCGAAGGTGGCCGAAACCCTCGCCGAGTTCCGGGGAGCGTTCCGCTACAACCTGCTGGACGACAACCTGCGGCGCTTCAACGCCGAAGTGCCGGCGGTCGTCCAGTGGGACGACCACGAGGTGCACAACAACTGGTACCCGGGCCAGATCCTGGACGACGCCCGGTACACCGAGAAGCGGACCGACGTGCTCGCCGCGCGCTCGCTGCGGGCCTTCTCCGAGTACTTCCCGCTGTCCACGCTGCGCCCGGACGGCGACGGCCGGGTCTACCGGGTGCTGCGGCACGGCCCGCTGCTGGACGTCTTCGTGCTCGACATGCGCACGTTCCGGAACGCCAACTCGCCCGGCCGGCAGCCCGACGACGCACAAGGCATCCTGGGCGCCCGGCAGCTGGCCTGGCTCAAGCGGGAGCTGTCCCGCTCGCGCGCGGTGTGGAAGGTCATCGCGTCGGACATGCCGCTGGGGCTGGTGGTGGCGGACGGCCCGGCGAATGTCGAGGCGATCGCCCAGGGGGACCCGGGGGCGCCGCTCGGCAGGGAGCTCCAGATCGCCGAGTTGCTGCGGCACATCAAGCACCACCGGATCACCGGCACGCTGTGGCTGACGGCCGACGTGCACTACACCTCGGCCCAGCACTACGAGCCGGAGCGGGCCGCCTTCCAGGACTTCGCGCCGTTCTGGGAGTTCGTCTCGGGGCCGCTGAACGCCGGCGGCTTCCCGGCGGTGCGGCTGGACGGCACCTTCGGGCCCCGGCAGGTCTTCGTCAAGGCGCCGGCCACGGCGAACGTGCCGCCCGGGCAGGGCAGCCAGTTCTTCGGCGAGGTGTCCATCGACGCGGACGGCGGCGAGCTGACCGTACGCCTGAGGGACGAGGACGGCGCGGTGCTGTTCACCAAGGTGCTCCAACCGGGGCGTGTCGGACAGTGACGCGTCCGGCGGGTCGCGTGCCGCCCGTGCGATGGTGGGCACCGCAGCCCGAGTGGACACGGAAGGTGCGCAGCCATGGCCGAACAGGTGGACGTCGTCGTCATCGGCATGGGACCGGGCGGTGAGCACGCGGCCGGCCGGCTGGCCGACGCCGGGCTGAACGTGGTGGGCGTGGAGGCCGAGCTGGTCGGCGGCGAGTGTCCGTACTGGGCCTGTGTGCCGAGCAAGATGATGATCCGGGCCGGGAACCTGCTGGCGGAGGCGCGCCGCGTGCCCGGTATGGCCGGCGGGGCGCAGGTCGACGCCGACTGGGCCCCGGTGGCCGCCCGCATCCGCGACGAGGCCACCGACGACTGGAACGACCGGGCGGCCGCCGAGCGCTTCGCGGGCAAGGGCGGCCGTCTGGTGCGCGGGCACGGCCGGCTCGCGGGACCCGGGCGGGTCGAGGTGGGCGGCGAGGTGTTCGAGGCCCGCGTCGGGGTGGTGATCGCGACCGGTTCCCGCCCGCAGATCCCGCCCGTGCCGGGCCTGGCCGACGTGCCGTACTGGACGAACCGGGACGCCGTCGCGGCCAAGGAGGCGCCGCGCTCGCTGCTGGTGCTCGGTGGCGGCCCGATCGGGCTGGAACTCGGGCACGTCTACGCCCGCTTCGGCACCGCCGTCACCGTGGTCGAGGCCATGGACCGGCTGCTGCCGGGCGAGGAGCCGGAGGCTGGCGAGTTGCTCGCCGAGGTGCTGGACGCGGAGGGGCTCGCGCTGCGGACCGCGGCGCGCGCCGGCGCCGTGCGGCACGACGGCGAGGTCTTCACCCTGGCGCTGGAGAGCGGGGAGGAGCTGACGGCCGAGCAGCTGCTGGTGGCCACGGGCCGCCGGGCCAACCTCTTCGACCTGGGGCTGGAGACGGTGGGCCTGGACCCCGCGGCCCGCTCGCTGGAGGTCGACGGCCGCATGCAGGCGGCGCCCGGGCTGTGGGCGGTGGGCGACGTCACCGGGCACGGCGCGTTCACCCACATGGCGATGTACGAGGCGGAGATCGTGGCCCGGGGTGTCCTGGGCGAGCCCGGGCCCGACGCGACCGCCTGATCATGAGCTCGTACGGGGCGTGGTTCTCGGCCTCGGTCAGCTGGCCGGAGCTGGAGTGGACCCATCGGACCGCGATGGGCCGGG